>JAZRWT010000201.1:0-3955 GCA_045599845.1 Candidatus Egerieisoma sp.
TTTTCCCATGGCGGGCGAGATCGTATAAAATCTGTCTGTCCTTATCCAGCAACCACGGCCCCAAAATCTCATAGCAACTCAAATCCACGAGGTCCCAGTTGTTTACAAACTCCAGATGGTCAAGGTAGAAATCAACGCAACGCCCCCTGAGGGCTTCATCCTTCCTTGCATGTGAAAATATTTGTACCAGTGACAAAAGAGATGCCAAGCGAACCTCATGATATTCACTTCTAACGCACTCATCAAGTTGCTCAAAATCAGTTTCCCGCCAACATTCCTTAACTATGGAACGTGTTACGGGCACTTTGATTCCCAGAAACTTATCTCCTTCACCATACTCCCCCGGACCCGTTTTGAAAAAGCGTGACAAACCTGCCACCTGCAACGGATCCGCGTGCGCGAGCATCTCATTGAGCAACCTGTTCATTTGCACATACGCGAATCATTCGCGCATTGTTCAAGAATCTGCTCAGCGTGAATCTTGGTCTTGATTTCCTTAGGCTGGAATATTTTAAAGATAATCCCTTCTTCATCAACAAGATAGGTAGTGCGCAGAATCCCTATGGTCCTGTGTCCGCAAGCAACCTTTTCTCCCCAGCAACCAAGTGCCTGAAGCAGTGTAGTGTCAGTATCTGCAACCAGAGGGAACTCCAGATTGAAAGCATCGGCAAACTTTTTCTGCGTTTCCCGCTTGTCCTTACTTACACCTATGATGCTGAAGCCTGCAGACTCCAGTTCAGCCTTATGGGCTTGAAGAGAACAAGCTTCTGCGGTACAACCACTTGTGTTTGCTTTTGGATAACTATAAAGAATAATTTTACGGCCTTTATAGTCACTGGCCTTGATTTCATTTCCGTTCTGGTCAATTCCCAGAATCTCCGGAATTTTATCACCTACATTCATAAACAAGAATATTTTTTACGAAGATACAAAAAAGTTGGACGATACGCGAGTCACTCGCGTCTGTACAACCTTACTCCACCGCCTTCCTCACACACTCCACAATATACTCCACATCCTCATCACTCACGCAAGGCCCTGAAGGCAAGCACATGCCCACCTTGAAAAGCTCAACCTCAACACCGGAAGTATAAACAGCAGCCCCAGCATACACCGGCTGCTTGTGCATCGGTTTCCACAACGGCCTGGCCTCAATCCCCGCCTTGTCAAGATACACACGCAGCGCCTCCACATTGGCATTAGGCTCACAGTCCGTATGAGCGGACGACGCAGCATGAATAACACCCGCAGCACCACCCACAGCCCCGGTCACAACCTGACCATAGGCATTCTCCTGACCAATCACATGCACAGAAGGATCTACTGCGATAGTATTCAACCAGTAGTTGCTCCCCTCTGCCGCCCAATCCGGCCCCTTATGGAACTCTATCCCAGGAATAGCCGCAAAAGCCTTCTCATACAGTGACGCTATATGTCTATGATGGGCAATATGAGCATCCGCAACCGTCATCTGCCCAATACCTATACCAGCACAGACATTTGACATGCGATAGTTAAATCCAATCTTTTCATGCTGATAATATGGATAGCTCTCGCGGTACTGTGTTGCATACCTCATCACCTCATTCCACTCCTCTTCATTAGCAGTAATCAATGCACCACCACCCGAAGTTGTAATCATCTTATTACCATTGAAACTCAGCACACCATAGCGGCCGAAAGTGCCCAGCATCTGCCCTTTGTAACGGCTTCCAAAACCCTCCGCAGCATCTTCGATCACCGGAATACCATACTTGTCGGCAATTGCCATAATACGCGAACAGTCGTATGGCATACCATACAGAGCCACTGGGACGATAGCCTTAGGATACTTGCCAGTCACAGCCTTGCGGTCTATGATAGCCTTCTCCAGCAACTCCGGATCCATATTCCAGGACTCAGCCTCGCTGCCTATAAACACCGGCTTCGCGCCCAGATAGGTGATAGGATGTGACGAAGCACAGAAAGTGAAACTCTGCACCAGCACCTCATCGCCCGCCTTTACGCCACAATTGATAAGCGCCAGATGCACGGCAGCCGTACCACAGGAGAGAGCCACAACGCGCTTGTCCTGACCCACAAAACTCTCCAGCTCCGCCTCGAACTGATTCACATTCGGTCCCAGAGGCACAACATAATTGTCATCAAAAGCCTTTTGAATATACTTCTGTTCCACACCATCCTCGCTCATATGAGCCAGACAGAGAAAAATTCTTTTAGCCGGTTTTTCCATAATATATGATTTTTATATTTTTCTTTCAAAATGTTCTATACTGATTCACAATCCATTCAACTTCGTGAAGATACAAAAAAGTCAAGCATACTTAATGAACGAAAACGAAAACAAATTATTCGAAAATTCTGACATATTTATGTGTCGGACTGTTAGGAGAATTAGGCTCTGTCATACGAAGACGGACACCAAGAATGGGGTTGATAAACTTTTTCTTCATGTAATATTTGTCTTTTGATCCCACCAACATTGCTATTTCCTCAAGAGACTTTGGTTCAGAGCAAAATTCAACAATCATTTTCTCAATTCTACTCCATGAATTTTCTGTCTTACTCCTTGAATTTTTCTCATTACTCCTTGAATTTACTCCTGGAAACTCTCCCCACCTCTCAATCCTGCACTCGTGCCGCTTCAACCGCTTGTCATATTTCACACCCACCAACACCTCCATCAGCGTCCTGTTCACAAAGCCTATGAGCCCAGACTTATCAACATACTCCTGATTCCTCGCCTCCGCAAAATCCGCATTGCCTTTATTTACGTACCTGCCCATATAGACTACAAATCAAAATCCATTCAAGATGGTAAAATTACAAAAAAAATCAAGCACACCTCAAGCATTTTTTGCTTGAAGTATGCCTCAAATGTTATTTTTCGCACTTGCGCAAATTATTTCACCATCCCCAACACCATCTCTGGCGAAAAGCCAACCTGAGCGATGGCGCATTGGACAGACGCGAGTCACTCGCGCATCGTCCCTTTTTGACGATCTTCAGCTGTTGGTGATGCTCAGCCACATAGACCTTGAGCAGCTCAAGATTCCGATACCAATTTTCCTCGTGAGTCATATTTTTCCGTATCAAATGGCAACTTTATTTTTCCGGAGGCGTCTCACCGGAATACTGATAAATGCAACCACCATCGTGTAAAACCCTATCCGAAGAATCCGTACTATAACTGTAGCGCAAGGTATTGATTTCCTCCGCCTGAGTAAACTGATTTATCGTCTCGGCATAATAGCCTGACAACAGGTCATACCAGCCACTGAAATCCGCATCAAGTCTGCTTCTCAGCTCTAAAGCATTCATATTCAGCGGCAAGCGCTCGCCAGCGAGTATGCGCCCTTTCACCTGAAGTGCAAAACCCTTCACCCTGTTGCACAGAACCCTATAATAAATATGGCTGACTCCCAGAACCAAGGCCACATCCTTCTGCGGCAAAGCACGATCCCTGTCAAGATAGGTCAGAATCATGCGCATGAACATAAAACGCTGGACCAGAGGAAGTTCCTGGTAGCAGTAGGCAATCATTATAGAGAGGACCTTCTGCAGTTTGTCCTGCGGATTGTTTTGCAGATTGGCCTGCGGACAGTCGGGGAAATCTGACAAATCTGGTATATCACCGGCCACAGCAGGCACCCCATAGCGGGACTTCTTGCTCACGAAATTCCTGAATGTAGTAATCAGCCATGCATCAGCGGCAGAAGCATCCTTCAACTCCCTGAAAATGGAATAAGCATTGTTCGCATCACCCCTCAAATACAGGAAAAACTCCTGCAACGCATCCTCAAACGCGAAAGGAGCCCTCTTCTCATATGCCCGGAACCGCTTCAGAAACCTCGACCTCAAAGATTCCGTCAATATCCTGTAA
Source organism: Candidatus Egerieisoma sp. (assembly GCA_045599845.1). Classification (GTDB taxonomy): domain Bacteria; phylum Bacteroidota; class Bacteroidia; order Bacteroidales; family UBA932; genus Egerieousia. The sequence goes on from JAZRWT010000201.1 coordinate 3,884, forward strand.
AGAGCACTGTCACGCGCCTCGACATCCACCTCCTCATCCAAAACCAGAGCAATGAGCTTTGCAGATTCAACA
>JAZRWT010000202.1:0-2674 GCA_045599845.1 Candidatus Egerieisoma sp.
AACCTGCTCATGGAAAAGTACAATCTGCATTTCCTTGATTTGCGCAATATAAAGGAGAGCGAACTCCCTGATTTGTCACGCAAGTTTGCGCGCGCATACAACGGTGGCTTCAGCAGCGTGCCTAACTTCATTCCGTTTACGGAAGAGGAAGTTGAGAAACTGGTGAAATCGTTCGTGAAACTTCTTCCGCCTGACACCAACTGCATAATTATGGACAGTGACAACGATATTGCATATTTCGGTTTCTCTCTTCCGTCAATGTCAAAGGCACTCCAGAAGGCAAAAGGAAGTCTGTTCCCGTTTGGCTGGTACCATCTTCTCAAGGCATACAGGAATTATGAAATCATTGATATGCTGCTTGTTGGCGCATCACCTAAATGGGAAGGCAAAGGGCTGTCCGCCATATGCCATACAAAATTGTGCCAGGCTTATCTTGACAAGCACACCAAATTCGCAATATGCAATCCTCAGATTGAAACCAACAATGCTATAAAAATCTGGGAGACATATAATTACAAGCTGTATATGCGGCGCCGCTGCTGGAGGGCCGATTTATAGAACAACCTTTTCATGAAAAGCTTTTCACTATATATCATTCTCCTTTTTACCGCGATAGTTTATTCAATCAATGGAGTTTCAGCTTCTGTTGTCTGCAAATCAGGCTCAGATAGATTGCAATATGGAGAGGCTGCTCCGAAGTCATGTGGTCAAACCATAGCAAGTGAAAAAACTGAAACAGTAGCGGTTACAAAGGCCAGTGCGTATGAGGCCGTGATGAGCCGGGTGGAACTCAAGGAACATATAAAGGCGCTTACGGACTCGCTTTCACAGGGCAGGGGAGCCGGAACGGCCGGAGGACAGCATGCAAGGGAATACATAGTGGAGAGATTCAAGGAATATGGTCTGGAAACTTTGGGAGTCGGCGACTATTTGCAGAATTTCAAGGAAAAGGATTTGAACTGCTCCAATGTGGCAGGTTTTATAAGTGCCACCAATAGCAGTGAAAAGTATGTGGTCATAGGTTCCCATTATGACCATCTTGGAATTATCAAAGGCATAGTTTATCCCGGGGCCGATGACAATGCCAGTGGCGTGGCTGCCCTTCTTGAACTGGCAAAGGCATTCGCAAGGTACAAGCAGGACGGAAATTCACTTCCGGTCAATCTGATTTTTGTGGCTTTTGATGCGCACGAACAAAGTCTGGCAGGAAGCAGGAACTTCTTCTCCATTGCGAGGATAAAACCTTACAACGTGGATTTCATGGTGAACATTGACCAGATTGGCTCGGTGCTTGCACCTGTACACGGGGGAGTTGACAACTATCTTCTGGTCCTTGGGAAGGATCAGTTCCAGGACTGGATCTGGGAGAATGTAGAACTGAGCAACAGACTTCACAGCATAAACCTGGACATTGATTACAGTTTTTATGGCAGTGAACAATTCTACGAATTGTTCTACAGACTTTCCGAACAAGTGAGCTTCACGGAACGGGCCGTACCAAGCGTCTTTTTCACCAGCGGAGTAACAAATCTCACCAATAAAGCTTCCGATACGGAGGCCAATATAAATTATGAGGCCCTGCGCAAGCGCGTGAGCCTCATATACTATTTCATTTATAACCTTATCCTTTAGTCTTCCTGTGATGCTTTGAGACGCTCGGCGTTCTCGGCTATCTGAAGCTGGTCAATGACTTCCTGGATGTCACCGTCCATGAATACAGGCAGATTGTACATTGTCCAGTTTATGCGGTGGTCTGTCACGCGGCTTTGAGGATAGTTGTATGTGCGGATTTTTGCGGAACGGTCACCGGTTGAAACCATGGTCTTTCTCTTTGCGGAAATTTCGTTGAGGTATTTCTCGTATTCCATATTGTAAAGACGGGTCCTGAGTTCGGCAAGAGCTGCGGCGTAGTTCTTCAACTGGCTCTTTTCATCCTGACATTGTACAACAAGGCCTGAAGGAATGTGGGTCAGCCTGATTGCTGAGTATGTTGTGTTCACAGACTGTCCTCCAGGACCGCTGGAGCAGAATGTATCCTTGCGAATATCCTTTTCGTTCAGTTCAATATCGAATTCATCGGCCTCCGGAAGCACTGCAACTGATGCTGCGGAAGTGTGAACACGGCCCTGTGTCTCGGTCTGAGGAACACGCTGTACGCGGTGTACGCCTGATTCATATTTGAGCACGCCATAAACGCCCTCGCCCTTAACCTTGCAGATGATTTCCTTGTAACCGCCGGCAGCGCCTTCGTTCTGGCTTGTGATTTCCATCTTCCATTTTCTGGTTTCGCAGTATTTTGCGTACATACGGAACAGGTCACCGGCAAAAATTGCAGCTTCGTCTCCGCCTGAACCACCACGTATTTCAAGGATGGCGTTCTTTGCATCCTGAGGGTCTGCAGGAATGAGCAGCAATTTGATTTCCTCCTCCAGCTTTGGAATCTCCACTTCAAGGGAAGAGAGCTCCTCCTTGGCCATCTCCCTGAGGTCCTCATCCTTATCGTTGTCTATGATGTCCTTGGCGGCATCGTAGTCCTCCACCATTTTCTTGTATCTGGCACCTGTTTCAAGCACTGGAGTAAGTTCCTTGTATTCCTTGTTCACCTTCACGAACTTTTTCATGTCGTTCATAAGATCAGGGTAAGTCGGATCGTAGCCATGTCGTTCTGTGAGCC
>JAZRWT010000203.1:0-2806 GCA_045599845.1 Candidatus Egerieisoma sp.
AATATTTACTATGTGTAGTGGGTTATTTTGTCCATAAATTATCCGTGGTATCTGATATCTGTATATTCTATCAGCAAGTTTGTTATTTCATGTGAAATAACCTAAGTTTGCATCAGTAAATAATGTGAGGGAGCTATGAAGGGGAGATACATATTGCCATCGTTTCTGAGCGGATGTCTTGCTGGGGAGTTCCTTCCCTTTCCGCATCGATTGATTCCATATACATTACTGCTTGCATTCTTTATTCTGATGCTGCACCTGTTTTTTGTGTCCGTATGCAGAAGGCCACCCTGTGTGTTCAGGAGAATTTGTGCGAGCCACTTGATTCTCAAGCTGTCAAACAGCTTTATTCTGAGCCCGTATTATTATGAAAAGGCCATAACGTGGACAAAAACTTTGAGTTTCATCATTGCATTTCTTCTTCTAGGCCTGGCCAACAGCCAAAGAATGGATTCTGTTGATTTGCAGAAACTGGCGGAAAGCAGGGCGGCGATTTCTGTGCGGAAGGCAATGGAGTCTTCCATAAAAGCATTCTTTGCAGATTCAACATCATTCATTCCGAGCTGCAAGCCGCCAAATCAAGTGAGCTCATCAGGCAATTCCTGCTCCATGCCGCCTTACTTCCTCCAGAATTCAAATGTTCACGATATCAATAGCAATGAGCGTGCGGTGCTCCGGGCTCTTGTGCTTGGCAACAAGTCAGAACTATCATCTGAACTCAAGGCTTCATACAGGGACAGCGGAGCCAGCCATATCCTGGCCCTGAGCGGCATGCACATAGGAATAATATATTCTACGCTGATGGTTTTGCTCTCTTTCATGAACAGCCACTATCTCCTGCACAGGTGCAAATTGCCCGTTGCGCTGATATTCATGCTTCTATACGTTCTGGCAACCGGTTTCAGCCCTTCTGCCTGCAGGGCAGTTATCATGATTGGCCTCACTCTCTGGACAAGGCTCAGCGGACGCACCTCCTTCAAGGAAACCCCTCTGTTCCTGAGCGCTTTCCTGCTTCTCCTCCTTGATCCTCACATTTCAAGGAGCCTGAGCTTCCAGCTTTCCTTTGCCGCCATGGGAGGAATAGTTTTCATATTTTCCACTATCGACAGTATATTGAAACCGTCCTTCGAGTTCTATATCTCTCCTTTCAACCGCCGCGGCTGGCGCAAAAAGGCAAGGGCTTTCCTGCCTCTGTGCGCATATTATCTGCTTCAGGTATGCGCCGTGAGCGTTTCCTGCCAGATTGCTACGATGCCCTTGACCCTGTATTATTTCGGAACAGTTCCTAAGTATTTCCTTATTACGAATCTGCTGGCATCGCCTTTGGTAACCTTGATTATTTATGTCTTCGTTATGTTTTCTGTTCTGTGGGGCGCATTGAACCTGTCCTTTAGCGGAACTATTGTTTGCAGTGTTGTGGCAGGAGCTGGTGGCTTCCTGCTGTACAATCTGCTTCATCTGCTCAATTCGCTCATGGCTTACATAGGCAATTAATACTCTTTGTGTGCTTGACTGGTGCGCTTGATTGCTAGGCTACCTACTGCTTGGCTTTTGGAAATTGGATATTGTTCAAGGAGTGTTGATTTCGCCAAAGCTGCTTACAGTAAGCACGGATGAAATGCGTTATGAGCCTCCTGTGCGAAAGCAGACCCACCGAAATGAGGGGTCTGCTTTCAGGGCTCTGCTCTGTAGCGTGTTCCAACGTCCCTTCATGCAAGCAGCTTTGGCAAACAATCATTGTGAAAACCGTTTCGGTAATTGACAGCCTTATGTTGAGCGGCGGAATGCTTGTTTTTTGCAAACATTTATTGTGAATGTGGCATGCCATTGTGGGGCAGCTGCAAGGCAGCAGGGGTAAACCCATAATGCTGACTTTTAGTCAGACACATGGTGTGATGCTTTCACTGGTTCGTGGCGTGAGGAAAGAAAACATAAATGTTACGAATCCTGTCAGTTTTATTGTTATCTTTGTAAGTTATTTGCTGAAGTTTCTGAAACTATCGCAGTGAAAAAGATAATAATTTGAAAATCAAATAAATAAACTGATAATATGATAATTCTTGTACTTAATTGCGGAAGCTCTTCTTTGAAATATCAGGTTCTTGATATGAAGAGTGAGTCTGATTATTCACTTCTTGCCAAGGGTTTGGTTGAGAGAATAGGTATGGATGAGGGTGATATCACCCATAGCGTTACCGGAAAGGACAAACATAAGGTTCATATGCCTATTCCTGACCATACAGCCGGTATCAAGAATGTACTTGACCTGCTTACAGACAAGGAGTACGGTGTTCTTTCATCGCTAGCGGACATTGAGGCTGTAGGTCACAGGGTTGCTCATGGCGGTGAGTATTTCAATTGCAGTGTGAAGGTTGATGCTCATGTAATTGAGAAGATTGAGAAGTGCTGCGAACTTGCTCCGCTTCACAATCCTGCAAACCTTCTTGGAATAAAGGCTGTTGCAGAGCTCATGCCTTCTATACCACAGGTTGCAGTGTTCGATACATCGTTCCATCAGTCAATGCCTTCTAAGGCATACATGTATGCAATTCCTTACGAGTATTATGAGAATTACAAGGTAAGAAGATACGGCTTCCACGGTACAAGCCACAAGTTTGTTGCAGCCAAGGCTGCCGCTCTTGCAGGTCTTGACATAAACAATTCAAAGATAATCACCTGCCATCTTGGAAACGGCGGTTCAGTTTGTGCTGTTCTCAATGGCAAGTCCGTTGACACATCAATGGGTTTCACTCCTATGGAGGGTGTTGTAATGGGTACGCGTTGCGGCAGTGTTGATGCCGGCGTT
>JAZRWT010000204.1:0-1904 GCA_045599845.1 Candidatus Egerieisoma sp.
TTGACGAATCCTACGAGAAGGATCTCAAACACAGAATCATCTTTCAGGAAATCCTTCCCAAGTGGAATTATCTCGTAAAAAGGTCATGAACTTTACCAAGTTATTTTTTAACCATTACTAAATACGAATGAATTTTGTAAATAATTGTGATAGAATGCGTAATTTTGTAAAACGCAAGAGGAAACTTGAACTGAATACCATCGCAGTAAATTATTAAAGATTATATAGAGATGAAATACAATTTTGACCAGATTATTGAGCGCAGGGGTACTGATTGCTTGAAGTATGACAGGACTCCTAAGGATGTGATTCCGCTGTGGATAGCGGATATGGATTTTGCTACTCCGGATTTCATAATGGAGGCTATTCAAAAGAGATTGAGCTGCCCTGTGCTGGGCTACCCGCAGTTGCCTAAGGATTATTTCAAGACTATCGCCGCGTGGGTGAAGAAACTTCACGGGTGGAACGTAAAACCTGAGTGGATGTGCTTTGTGCCTGGTATTGTCAAGGGTATAGGTCTGGTTGAGTGCAGTTTGCTGCCAAAGGGGGCTAAAGTCATAATTCAGCCGCCGGTATATCATCCTTTCCGTCTGGTGTCTCAGAAAAATGGAATGGAACTTCTGTATAATCCGCTGATTCCGGTTTATGAAGAGGAATCTGTTGCGGAATGTGGGAAGGCAGGAGGCGCAGAAACTGAAAAATGTTGTGCCGGGAAGCGTCTGGTGGGTTATGAGATGGATTTTGAGTCATTGGAGAAATGTATGTTGGATGGTGGGAAACTGCTGGTGCTCTCGAACCCTCACAATCCGGCTGGTATCTGCTGGAGCAGGGAAACACTTGAGAAAGTGGCTGAACTCAGTGCAAAGCACGGTGTGCTCGTAATCTCCGATGAGATCCATGCTGAAATGGCTCACAAAGGTTTCAAACATGTGCCATTCGCAAGCGTGAGTGAAACTGCGGCTCAGAACAGCATTACATTCATGTCTCCATCAAAGACTTTCAATATTGCCGGCGTTGTTTCTTCATACGCAATTGTGCCAAATCCTGAATTGAGAAAGCGTTTCTTTGCGTTCATGGAAGCAAACGAACTGGACAATGCTTCCATTTTCTCGTCTGTGGTTACCATGGCCGCTTATAAGCACGGCGCTGACTGGAGAAGGCAGATGCTCAGATACGTTGAATCTAACATTGCTTACGTTGACAAATATCTAAAACGCAACATTCCATGCGTAAAGGCCATGCTGCCGCAGGCATCGTTCCTTATCTGGCTCGATTGCAGCGGACTCGGACTTTGCCAGGACAAACTGGTCAAGTTCCTAGAGAAGAAGGCACATCTTTTCATGAACGATGGAACCATGTTCGGTCCTGAGGGTGCCGGTTTTGTGCGCCTGAACATTGCATGTCCGCGCAGTGTACTTACAACCGCTCTTGAACAGCTGAAAGATGCGGTAGCTGGATTGAAATGCTCCTGCAAAAGATAATATTCCGGCAGTCATTGGGTATAGTTGAATCTGATGAGGATTTGAGTCCTGGATAAAAAAGCATGAAGGAGGAAAGCGTATTTACAGACTGGCAGGAGCGCAGCGAAATACTGCTCGGCAGTTCCGGTCTTGAAAGGTTGCGCGGCGCGTTCGTGGCTGTGATAGGCCTTGGAGGTGTTGGCGCTTATGCTGCCGAAATGCTCGTGCGCGCAGGGGTGGGACGCCTGCTGCTCCTTGATTCTGACTGTGTTAGTATTTCAAACAAGAACAGGCAGTTGCTGGCTCTGGATTCAACAGTGGGCCTCAGGAAATGTAACGTCATGGCTGCCAGGGCCCGCGATATCAATCCTTCAGTTGAACTTATCCTTGTTGATGACTATATTCTTGGGGAAATTTGTGAAGAAGCTGGCACTGGAGCAGATG
>JAZRWT010000205.1:0-2055 GCA_045599845.1 Candidatus Egerieisoma sp.
AACATAACGTCACGCTTTTGCCTGCCTCTGCGTAAAAGTAGTTCATTAGAAGGTGAAATTTCTGACATTGCCAAAGCCTGATAAGCCTTTGTTTATCAGGTCTTTTGGCAATATTTTACGAAAAATGTTGCGGAATTAAGGGATAAGATTGGTCCGTGTCGGAACACATTCGGAATTATTTAAGAAATAGCATCTACAGAATAGTCCTATCCGAAGACCTGGACGTGTTGATTTTATTCCAACCCATTGACACTGCATTTAACAGGTGAGATGACAAATGACAGGTATATCTATTTTTTTTCTAAATGTGTTGGATATGCTGAGAAAAAAAAAGCGCCCCACGGGCAGCTCTTTTATTTTCCGGCAATGGCGTCAATCTCCACCAGTGCTCCTTTAGGAAGGGCTGAAACCTGGTAGCATACGCGTGCTGGAGCTGCCTCTGGGAAATATTTTGCATATACTGCATTCATGGCACCGAAATTGTTGATGTCGTTGAGCAGAACGCAGGTTTTTGCAATATTCGAATAGTCAAGGCCGGCTGCCTTGAGTATTGCACCTATATTGTCCAATGACTGCTTTGTCTGTGCTTCGATGCCTTCAGGCATTTCACCTGTTGCAGGATTTACCGGAAGCTGACCTGAAACATATACAGTTCCGTTGAGTTCTATTGCCTGTGAATACGGGCCTATGGCCTTTGGCGCATTTTCTGTTGCTATTACTTTTTTCATATCTGTTGTATTTTAGGAATTATCGTTTTTCAGTTCAGAACCTTATTCCGAATGTTGCCATTACATTAGTGCTCTGTGTGGAAGCCTTGAACATTGAAGTATTTCCAGTCTCGAAATCGTTGACAACAACATTCGCACCGAGAACGATGCGTTCGCTTACATTGTAAACCAGACCTGCTCTGTACTGAATGCTGAATGTGAAGTCAGTCTTGTCATCGTATTTGTCCTTGAGCATCTGCATCCATTCATTCAGCTTCTTGGTATACTCTTCACTTGGGCTGAATGAATTGCCTCCTTCATATTTCAGAGTGCCGTGGAATGAGGTCAGCAGTGCTGGAGTAACGGCGGCATGCAGACATATCTTCCACCCCGATGGAACAATGTTGATTCCGTATCCCACACCGAGCGCCAGCTGATTGCTTTTGATTGTAAATCTGTTGGCATTGTAGATAATCTGATAGGGAACAGCCTTGGAAGCATCAGTGCTGCAATGGAAATATGTAGCTGAAACAAAGAAACCTCCAGCGGTTTTCTTTTGTATCGTGCTGAATTTCATAACTGCAGGGTAGGAGAATCTTTTAGGATTGATTACAAAGAATCCTCCTATCCTAAGACTTTGCACATCAACTCCCTCTCCCTCATGGGTGCCAACCTTGTATGGGTCCGTGTCACCATATAAAAATACACCGGGGCTTCCATTTATCCTTTGATGTGATATCTCAAGTCCGAAACGTCTTGCGTAAAATGAAAAGTCAAGATTCCTCCTGGTCTTGTTCCCAAGGGCAAAGCCGAAGTTCATGCCCAGCCCTCTGTAGAAAAAGCCAAAGTTTATGCGGTGGGTCATATTGTGCGTAAGACGCAGTGAACTGTTTTCAAGCTCCGGATGGTCAAGGCTGGGAGCATACATTGTATGCCTGAAATTCAGACCAAGATACGATACGTTTATTAAGAACGGGTGCTTGGGCAGAGTCACATAGTTGGTATCATATCCTTTATAATTCATTACATATATGGTCCTGCTTATTTTCTGAACATTCGTGCCGAATTTTGTTTCGCGTTCAACACTTCCGTACATCCTTTCTTTCTCCAGCGCCTTCCTCTGTTTTCTTGAAAGCACGGTGGAGTCCTGAACGTCCTGCGCGAATGAAATTGTATCAACGCCGAAAATTATCAGCAATGACAGCAGACAGTGAACTATATAAATACAAGCTTTCAAAAAGAATTCAGTTTATCTCAGAACTTCCTTACTGCGAAATTACAAAATAATGACTTAAAATTAAAATCCCGGCAGTGACATACAGATTGTAGGAACAAGAAGAAGGAAGCC
>JAZRWT010000206.1:0-5779 GCA_045599845.1 Candidatus Egerieisoma sp.
AGGTTTTTATCCTTGTTCTTGAATCTAAGGGTTTTTGCTATTTCAGTGAATGTCTCTCCGTCCATAAGAACCATGTTTTCACCGCTGATGCTTGCATAACCGTTAACTGTGTTCATCTGGAGGTTCATAAGGGAATCAACCTTTGTCATTGCAGAGATTGTGCAGGTGACTTTACCCTCGAATGAACTGAGCATTGGAAGGAGCGTGTCAACGGTTGGAATCATCTTTATGAGTTCAGCTACCTCAAAATTGTTCATCCTGAAATCAAAGCCCGCAGAAATGTCATCAATCTTCCTGGCAGCGTAGAAAGCGTTCAAATCTATTGAACCTTCGTAAGCAGAAGCACGAAATCCGTTCATCTGGAATGCACTGTTCCTCACTATCAGGTTGCCGGTAAGTTTGTCAATGGATTTTTCGTTGGCAGAAATATTATTCAGATCAAGGTTAATGTCAACGGAAAGAATATCAGGAATAACCGGAGCCTTTACAGCTATTGTGTCCGTATTAACGGCCTCCTGCAGTGTTGATTCGAGATTTTCATCGGATTTTGCGATTTCCGTCCTGGCGAACTCGGCGTTCTTTGCCATCTTTTCCTGGAATTCAAGTCCCTTTGAATAGGCAAGCATGAGCTCATCAATGTTCAGCGAGTCTGATGCAACCTTGCCGTTGAAGCTGAGTTTGCCTTTTCTTGTTACTGCATCCGCAAATCCCTTCAATGTGCCGCTCAATACAATTGAGGACTTGCCAAGTTCCAGTTTGGTATCCTTGAAATCCATTCCATTGTTGTTGATATCGAGGTTGAAATTGGAGAATCTGGTTCTGATTGGGAAAGACGGAGTGATTATTCTTCCTGCTTTTGATATTATGCCGCCACTTATATCCCAATTGCGCAGTGCCATGAAACTGAACATTTTGAGGTTGAATTCCGGAGTTGCCGCCGAGTCTTTCATTGATGCCATACGCTTCATTCTCAAAGAATCAAGATTGTGCTGTCTATGCCGTATTGTGGTGTCTGTCTTGAACTGAGGCCTGTGCATTATGGCCTTCAATGACATTGAGGTACCCATTGCAATGAATCTTTCCGAGAAGCTTCTGGTACCAATGGCTCCTGAATTGAGATTTATGGAAGCAACAGGGGTTTTGCCGTCGGTCCAAGGAGTCAGGCTGAATGAGCCCCCGGCCTTGCGCAGCATAATACTGGTAGAATCATTGTCCTTCATTTTCAACCCACCTATTTCCAGGGTGCCGTGAAGGGCCAGAGTAGGTGTTTCTCTATTCCTGTCCTTTCCTGACTTCATAGCCTCCTGCAGTTTCATGGCTTCTTTCTCAGACAAGGCCTTCGGGGCTTCCTGATTGCCTATGAACCTGATGGCTTTTCCTGCAATGAATACGCTGTCCTTGTAATTCAAATACAAAGTATCCATGGCAAGTTCCAGATTAAGAACCTTTTTGCCATTCTTTATGAGTGTATCCTTGCTGTTGTTCACCACCCCCGCATCCAGGTCAGCCTTGCCGGACTTGAATGAGATTCCTTGAGAAGGCATATCAAGAATCAATGAATCTGAAGAAAGTGAGGCGCTCAATGTGTTCTTTGAAAGAGCGAACATATTCAGATTGCTCATCCTTCCTTCTAAGGAGAATTTGCCGTTGAGGTCACCTCTAGCTATTGTTCCGTCCTTCGGCCTTATTAGGGCAGACAGTGTATCAAGGTCAAGAGCTGTGTTCGCGTGGAAATTCAGAAGAGGATCTGTTGTGTATTCCTTGCAGGAGCCTGAAACATTTATGGCAATACCGCGTCCTTCAATGCTGAATTTATTGATGTCAAGATTGTTGGAGCCAGGATTCTTTTGGTCGAAATGGAGTTTGACATCGGCTTCAACATTCTTGAAAACTGCCTTTTGGTCATCTGTGCTGCCTTTCAGCTCAATTGTGCTTTGAGGAATGCCCAAGCTCAGGTCAACAACCGGCATCTCGCCGCTCTTGAAATCGTATCTTCCATTTACGTCTGCATTCACGTTTATGCTGGCATCGGTTTTTATCCTGTTTGAATCAAAGAATGATTCAGGTATGTAAGCAAAGAGTTCCTTTATGTTGTAGTTGTCAATCCTGCCGTTCAATTCAGGTATGTCCACTCCGCTGCCAGTGAATGTGAGTCTTCCCTTCATCTGCAATGGAAGCGATGCAACTTTGAGAATAAGGTCTTCAATATTGAAATCAAGTTCTCCTTCATTGCCCTTTTTCATTTCCAATTTGCCTTCGGCATCAAAAGGAATATTTCTGGCAATGGAAACACCATGCATTCTCATATCGGTCCTTGTCTGAAGCAGAACGGCAATCATATCGCTGTTCCTTCTCTTTCTGATGCTCAGGGAATCTATGTTGAATTTGAGGGCGTTGTCCTTGCTGCTGTCTGCAATGACTTTCCTTGTTGAATTGAGCTGGTATGACAGACGGGATATTCTAGCATGTGTGATATTGTTTTCCTCAATGACATTGGTGAACTTGCCACGCAGCGAAAGTTCTCTCAAATCCAGGTCCAGAAGAATGGAATCGGCTGCACTTTCCAATGAAACGGAAGCACCACCTTTCACCGCCAGACGGTTGAGACTTACAGCCATTGAGCTGGAATCAGCAGCATTGGAAGTATCTGCCGGTATCTTGACAATATCCCAGTTGCACTTTCCGTAAGCTGATTGATATCCGTAAACAACAGGCTGCACCATTTCCACTTTCCGTATTTTCAGTTTGTTGAACATGAGAGGCGGCAATGATACGGCAACGCTCAACTCATTGAACGATGCAAGTGTATCGGCATAGGCAGGGATGTCTGCCCTGCTGACGCTGTCAAGACCGTCAAATGCTTTGGAAATGATTTCGCAGTTTTTTATTGCAAGACTTGCGAAAGGGAAATTCCTGAACAGGTGAAGTTCTATGGTATCTGCCTTTATTTCAGCGTTGAGGTATTCGCCGCTATATTTCTCAACCATATTCTTGAGGTTGGAAGGCCTTATGGCCAAATTCAGAACCATAAGTATCACCAGAATTGTTCCAGCTATACAAAGAAGTGTCTTGCCGGTGATTTTCAAAATTTTCAGGATAATATTCATAATGCAGCGTTCAAGTTTCGCAAGTATTGGATTCCATAAGTTCCAAGTTTTCATGCGAAGCTTGCGAAACTTCATACTCCTCCGCACAAACTTGAATTTTATCTTCACGATGTAAAAATAATATTTTTTCTCCATTGGGATTCCAACAGAATTGCATAATTATTCGGGTATTGTTAAATTCGCACAAATTAAAGTTGAGAAAATGAAAATATTTAGTACAGTTTGCGTTGCTTTTGCAACCCTTTTTGTTGCAACAGGCCTTATGGCCCAGAATACTGATGTTAAAGTTGTAGCCCACAGGGGTTACTGGAAAACAGAAGGAAGCTTTCAGAACACTATCACCGCATTGAAAAAGTCCGCTGAAATACAGGCCTATGCCTGTGAACTGGACGTGAACATGACATCAGACGGAGTCATAGTGGTATGCCATGGACCAAAGGTTGGTGATGTTGAAGACGTACAGCAGGTAACTTATGCCCGCATGCTTGATGTGAAGTTCAAGAATGGAGATGGTGTGCCAACACTTGAAGAGTTCCTCAAAGCCGCAAAGAAAGGTTGGAAAGTTCCTGGCAAGGGAACCGTTAAACCAAGACTTGTACTTGAAGTCAAGACTCACCCTGCCGATAAACGAGTTGAGGTTGTTTCAAAGGTTGTTGCTCTTGTGCGCAAATACAAAATGGCTTCCAGGACCGACTTCATTGCCTTCAATTACGAAATATGCAAGGAATTACGCAAGCAGATGCCAGAGGTGCCTGTCCAATATCTCCTTGGAGACAAGTCTCCTGTGGAAATATGCATGGATGGAATAATGGGTATTGATTACGAATACTCAACCCTTCTCGCCCACAGCGAGTGGATTGAGCAGGCTCATTCCCTTGGTATGGCAGTAAACGTATGGACAGTTGATGACCCTGAAAAAATCGAGACAATGATCCAGCTCGGCGTTGATTACATAACCACAAACGAGCCAATCCTCACCCAGCAGCTGGTTGCAAAATACAGGAAATAAACGGTTGCCATGAACGTTGCATTTCTCATTAAAGAGCTGCTATATTGGTGACTCCTACAATCCGAGAAATGTTTGCCAAATGTTAGCTACAAAAATACGATGCGAAGCTGTTTATTTGAACAAATCAGAATAAGTGCCTGTATAGAGAAATAGTAGATTCAACTCTTTGTCATTCTGTTCCCATACCATCAACCAATCCGGCTCAATGTGGCATTCCCACTGCCCGCTGTATTTTCCGTTGAGTTTGTGAGGTCGATACTGCACAGGAAGAGATCCTGTTTCTGCCAAGATGCTAATAGCCTCCTGAATATGTGACAAATCCAAGCCCCGCTTTTGGCAGAGTTTCAAGTCCTTCTTAAATCGATTGGTGAAGCTTATGCTATACATACTATGCCAGAACTTGCTTGAACATATCCTCCACGCTGGAAGCCTTGTATACTCTTCCGGTTTTCACATCTTCCATCGCCACACGATATGCATCGCAATCTGTTGCATCATAATACACGCCATCGGCCACACTCGCAACTCCGCGAAGTTGTTCGATAGCGGCCTTGATATTGGCAAGCATTGCAGTGTCTTCTACTGATACAATAAGCGTTGACATAATAACATACATTTATTCGATAGTGCGAATTTATACAAATTCCCATTAACAGCAAAAAATGGACCTCCAATTTATGCATTGCTATGAGATTGGGTATTACGAAGACTGCTGGAATCGAACCAGCGAAGCCGTAGCGGCAACTAGAAGTTATCGCGCCTCTTTGTCCACTTGGATAAGCCTTCAGGGTGCAAAGTTAAGCAAACAATTCCGTTTATTGAGAATAGTTTAGATACCGTCTCAGTGACCTCCCATGACTTCCATTGGGTATCATTACTTAATGCGAGGTTGACTTTTCTCTTTTCACCGTTGGAATACTTGATTTCACACGGAACGAACACACCTCTGTAAGTACCGGACTTGAAGGTTTTTCCTGTAATAGTTAACTCGCAGCCGTAATAGCCATGGAATTTGAGATACGTAAGCGGATAACCGTTTAGAATGACTTTCAGCATAGGCTCATTCCAGGTTTTGAATGCTCCGGCAAGTTTTTCAATAGCTTCTTCAGGACTGGTCCCGACGAGTTCATTGACAGGAAGTTCGTTTCCAATTCTAGCAATCCCATCTCTTGTCTGGTCAAACCTTTCTTCCTCCGCTAAAGCTCTGTCAGAAAAGCTTGATTCCAGCAGTCAGCAATAAAGTTCGTAGATGGTTACAGTTTGCTGTAGGATTCCACAGCATCTGTGAATTATTGAGTATTCCAAATAAATCGGGCGAAAATATATGCAAAATGGAACTTTTCGCCCAATTACTTTTGCGAAAGCCGCCAAAACTAGGGATTTTCTTGAGTTTTGGCGTGTTTGAGGATGACAAGTTTCAGAAATTCTTGTAATAATCAGTGGCGCAAATAGTAAAAATCGTTTATTCTGCGAACAGCTTCACAATATTGATGATGACCTTGCTGGCCTTTTCAATGTTGGGAACAGGCACGAATTCGAACTTTCCGTGGAAGTTCAGGCCACCGGCAAAGATGTTAGGACAAGGGAGGCCTTTGAATGAAAGGTTCGCTCCGTCCGTGCCGCCTCTGATTGGCTGAACCTTTGGTTTGATGCCTTCCATTTC
>JAZRWT010000207.1:0-7256 GCA_045599845.1 Candidatus Egerieisoma sp.
ACTTTTTAGTCAGCCCCTTTTTTACAAATCAGTTGTATGAAGGAAGAAATAATATTGAAAAATGTTTTTCTGAACGGCAAGGGAGTTGATATTGAAATAAGCGGGGGCGTGATAAAAAGCATTGTACCATCGCAGTGCAAGGAAAAGCCGCTTGTTGCAATTCTGCCTTCTTTCTATAATACGCATACCCATGCGGCCATGATTCAGATGAGGGGCTATGGCGATGACATGAACCTCCATACCTGGCTCAATGAATGGATTTGGCCGTTTGAAGCCAGAATGACTGCGAATGACATTGAAAATGCAAGTTATGACGCTGTGCAGGAAATGATTTCCACAGGTACCACGGCTTTCAACGATATGTACTTTGAAATAGACCGTACAGTAAAGGCCGTGTGCAAATCCGGCATGCGTGCAGTCCTGGGAATCACTGTAATGGAGAACCATACACTTGCTCAAACCCGTGCAAAGCAGGAATTCGTAAAGAATTGGGTAGATCCAACAGGTGGTCTTATCCAACTTATGATAGCTCCGCATGCAATATATACGGTAGGTGAGGAAAGACTTGTTGATTGTGCCAGATTCGCTCGTGAGAATGGATTGAAAATTCATATTCATTTGAGCGAAACCCAGTCAGAGGTTGATGACTGCCTGAAGCTCAAGGGTCTCACGCCTGTGAAGTACCTTGACAAGATAGGTTTCCTTGGTCCTGATGTCATTGCAGCTCATTGTGTGCACGTGAACAAGGAGGAATGGGACATACTTGCGGAAAGGGGCGTTAGCGTAAGCCATTGTCCTTGTTCCAACATGAAACTGGGCAGCGGCCGTTTCCCATACGAACTGGCTATTGCAAGCGGTGTGAACATAACATTGGGAACAGACGGTGTTTCATCCAATAACAATCTTGATATGAGGGAGGAGATGAAATTCGCTTCATATCTTGCAAAATGTGTAAGCGCATCAGAAGACGGAACTCTCAGCAACGGGGGAAATCCTGAGCTGCTGCCAGCAAAGGACATATTCCGAATGGCAACAGTCAATGGTGCAAAGGCACTTGGAATAAACGGTGGAGAAATAGCATGTGGAAAAGTTGCTGATTTCATCCTCGTTGATTTGGACAACATTGCAATGAAACCTTGTCACAGTCTCATTTCAAACTGGGTTTATGCCGCTCAGAAAGATGCCATAAAGGAAGTATGGTGCAATGGTAAGAACATATTCAAAAGACAATAAACGAATCATGAAAAAAATAATATCAGTTGTAACAGCATTGCTTATGATAACAGCATGTGGACAGGAAGCTCAAAACCCTCAGCAGGAGGCTCTTGAGAAAATAGATCAAATATGTGCAAAATTGTTCCCGGCAGATGAACCGGGTGCAGCCGTGCTTATCATGCAGGATGACAGCATCATTTTTGACAAGGGCTACGGTATAGCCGATATCAATACCAAAGTTCCTATCGATGGCAATACCTTCTTCAATATTGCATCCGTTTCAAAACAGTTCACAGCCACTTCCGTTCTTCAGCTTATGGAGGAGGGCAAGCTTTCTCTTGAGGACTCGGTTGCTGCATATTATCCGGAATATACCAACCCTATATGGAAGGAAATAAAAATCAAGCATCTGCTTGCTCACAGTTCAGGAATACCTGACAGCCGTTCAAAACTTCTTCACCTTACCAGGGAACAGAGGATATTGGGTGATGATTCACTGGCGATAGCTTATTTCCCTCTGCTTGAAAATCTCAATTTCCAGCCGGGTACACAGTACGAGTATATGAACCCTACTTTTGTTCTTTGCGGAAATCTTATAGAGAGGGTTTCAGGCCAGCCTTTTGAGGAATATGTTGCAGAGCATGTGTTCCGTCCTGCCGGAATGGAACATACCTTATATTTCAGGCCAGAGATAGAGTCTCAGATTCCGAATATGGCTCATGGTTATGAATATGAGGATGTTGAGAATATGCCAGAAGAAAGGACAGCAACCACAGTAAAGACAGACGAGCCTAAAAACTGGTATGAACTGGACTATGGTGAGGAAACCTTCTTTGCCACACGTCCTGATGGCGGCATCTACACATCAACCCACGAGTTTGCCAATTGGGAAAGGGCACTGAGGGCCAATACCGTTATGAAGGCAGAAACAAGGGAACTTGCCCAGTCTCCAAAGACTTTGATTACAGGAAGTGAATTCAGCGATTATCAGAACAGGGAGAACACCTGGTATGGTTATGGCTGGTTCATAGAGCCTAAGACAGATACAAGCAATCTTGTGATTTATCATACAGGTGACAATGGTGGTTTCAAGATTCTTGCCGCACGTTATCCTGAATCAAATGCGCTTGTTCTAATCTTCTCAAATCGTGCTGATTGGGACCGTTATGAACTGATGCAGCAGTTCGAGGCAGCATTGGGATACTAAACACGCTCCTCCGGTGCGGAAGGTTTGCAAAAAATGCGTAAACCTTCCACGGTGATAAAATAAATATATCTGATTGTCAGATGTTTGCAAAATAAGAGTGCGGAAGGTTTGCTAATTTGTGAGAAACCTTCCGCACTTTTTATTTTAAGAAACGCTATAGCTTTATGCAAGTGGAGCGTTGGCTGCAATGTGAGCGTTGATGGCTACTGCTATGAAAACTATAACAAGAATGGTGGAAACTACCATACCAATTGCTTTCCAACGTTTCATCCAGATATCGTTGTTCCAACCTATTGTGTGGATTGCGCTCCAGAAACCATGGTTGAGGTGCAGCCAGAGGAATATGAACCAAACGATATACAGAATGGTAATGCATGTGGATTTGAATGTTACATGCATTACATCAGCTCCTGCTGGAACAAAATTACCCTGCCAGTCTGCCAACTGCATCTTTGCCCAGAAATCTGTAAGGTGAAGAGCTATGCCAAGGATAATGATAACTCCGAGAACGAGCATGTTCTTTGCTGCCCAATCATCTGTCTTTGCTTTGTTAGGAACTGCATAACGCTGTGATCCGCGGGCTTTGAGGTTGCCGTATGAAAGGATGAGAGCGTAAATGATGTGAATAATGAAACCGAATGCCAGAACAGGAACAATAACTGTAACTACCGGGAGTGCCATGAATTCACAACCTGCATTGAAAGCCTCGTCACTGATAAGAGAGAGAGAATTCACGAATGCATGAACAAACAAGAACAAGATGAGGAACAAACCGCTCAGACTCATAATGAGCTTCTTTCCAATGGATGATTTAAAAATATTTGCCATATTCTATTAATGATTTTTAATTATTATCCGTTTTTTGCGCAAAATACTTCTTACACAATTTTAGCAAAGATAATCTCTATGTTGCAATTATCATAATCTTTGGCTAATTTTGTTTGATTTTAATTGATTTAAGTTTCGTATTTATGCGAAACACCTATTTTGAGGCATTTATGCCAATGAAAAAGGAAAGTGACTATAAAGGCGCATCAGCGCCGCGTTGGAGCCTCAGCGAGACTTTTATAAGGAAGTTGAAACAGCTTAAAACACCTGCTGGAACTTAGCGAAAGCGGCATGCCCCGGTGGAGCAGCTGCAAAGCGGCGGGGGTAGAACAATTGGGGCTGAATTTTAGTCAGCCCCAATTAGGGAGAGGGTAAAATACCAAGAAAGTGCGGTGGGAATAAGTTTCGCAAGCCTATCGGAAGTTCTTGAAAAGTAATAAATTAATGCTTGCGAAACTTGAGTTATGGATATGAAATACAAAAGGATATTATTGAAACTGAGTGGTGAGAGTCTGGGTGGAGATTCTGGCAAAGGCCTTGACAATATACGAATGGCACAGTATGCCAAGGAAATAGCAGCAGCGGCCAAAAGCGGAGTGCAGATTGGCATAGTAATAGGCGGTGGCAATATTTTCCGTGGCGTACAGGGGCTCAGCAAAGGTTTCAGCCGCGTGAAGGGTGATCAGATGGGAATGCTTGCCACGGTAATAAACAGTCTTGGACTTGCAATGTTCATAAAGGATGAAGGTGTTGAAACAGAAGTGTTCACATCTCTTCCAATGGAACCTGTAGCAAGATATTACGCAAAGGAAAAAGCACTGGAACTTATGGAAAAAGGCGGTGTGGCCATTATTGCGGGCGGCACAGGCAATCCGTTCTTTACAACCGATTCCGCAAGTGCGCTCAGAGCATGCGAAATTGAAGCCGACGCTCTTTTCAAAGGTACTCGAGTTGATGGAGTTTATACAGCGGATCCTGAAAAGGACCCAACAGCCACAAAGTTCACTACCATTTCATTTGACGAAGTTTACCAGCGTGGTCTCAAGATAATGGACCTTACGGCTTTCACTCTCTGCAAGGAAAATAAGTGTCCTATAGTTGTGTTCGATATGGATACTCCTGGCAATCTGACCAAGCTTCTTGCCGGTGAGGAAATAGGCACCACGGTAAAATAACAATATTGTTACAGAAAAATCAATATAAAACTATACAAATATGGATATCAGCGTTTCAAAACAGAACATTGCTGCCGCAAAGGAAAAGATGTCAAAGGCTATCACCCATCTTGAGGACGAGCTTAAGACATACCGCGCAGGCAAACCTAATCCGGCAATTTTCCAACAGGTGATGGTTGATTATTACGGTTCACCTACTCCTATTCCCAATGTTGCCAGTGTTACAAGTCCTGATGCAAGAACAATGATTATCATGCCTTGGGAGAAGAAAATGATTCCTCTCATTGAAAAGGCCATTCTTGCAGCAAATATTGGTTATACACCTCAGAACAACGGTGAGAACATTCGTATCAATATTCCGCCACTTACAGAGGAAAGACGTAAGAATCTGGTAAAACAGGCACGCACTGCCGGCGAGAACGCAAAGGTAAGTGTACGAAACACCCGCAGGGAGGTTGTTGAAGTTCATAAGAAGTTCCAGAAGGATGGTCTTCCTGAGGATGTATGCAAAGATGCCGAGGCTCAGATTCAGAAAGAAACAGATGCTTTCAACAAGAAAATTGATGAAATCATTGCTGCCAAGGAGAAGGAAATAATGACCGTGTAAGTCACGAAGCGGCATGCCATGGCGCTCAACTGCAATGCAGTGGTGGAAAAACTCCAT
Organism: Candidatus Egerieisoma sp.; assembly: GCA_045599845.1. Classification (GTDB taxonomy): domain Bacteria; phylum Bacteroidota; class Bacteroidia; order Bacteroidales; family UBA932; genus Egerieousia. The sequence continues at coordinate 5,090 of JAZRWT010000207.1, forward strand.
GGACTGCCCACTAAGCCCACTAAATATGCCTTGCTCACAAACACTGTGGGTGAGGTATTTTTTCAATTCAGTGACTTTTGGTCCGCCTCTTTATTTCAAATAAAGGATAAATACCACCAGTAATGAAAGTAGATATTTTGACCTGCAAAATAATTTGATTAAATTTGGCAGAATATTTGTTGTAAAGAATTTTGTAAAAACATTAATAATAAATCAACAATCATGAAGATGAAAAAATTTCTGTATGCAGCATTAGTTGCACTTTTCGTGTTCAGCGGAGCACAGGCCCAGGATTTGAACGAGGCAACCGAATTGTATAATGGTGCCGTTACCGCATTGCAGTCAAAGGACTACAACACATCTCTTACAAACATGCAAAAGGCATTGGAAATTGCAAAAGTTGCCGGAGAAGAAGGTGCGCAATTGGTTGCAGACTGCCAGAATCTCATACCTACACTCATTATGCAGGTGGCAAAGCAGGAAATATCAGCCGGTAATTTTGATGCAGCTCTTGCAAAGGCTCAGGATGCTCTTGCAAAAGCAACCGAATACAACAATGCTGAGAGCATTGAAGATGCAAAGCAGCTTATTCCACAGGTTTATACCGCACAGGGCCAGTCACTGCTGAAAGCTGGAAACGCTGCCGGAGCAGTAGAAGCTCTTTCAAAAGCTGTTGAAATAGCTCCTGAGAATGGCGTTGCATATCTTGTTCTCGGTCAGTCATATCAGAAACTTGGCAAAGAGGAAGATGCTGTGGCAGCATTTGAGAAAGCAGCCGCACTTGGTCAGGACAAGAATGCCAACAAACTTCTTCAGAATATTTACGTTCAGAGAATGGTTGCCGCTTACAAAGGCAAAAAGAATGCAGAAGCTGTTGAAGCAGCAGCAAAGGCCCTTACTTATGGTGAGAATCCTAATGCTTACAAGATTGGTGGAATGGCAGCTGCAGCAGCCGGCAAGAACGACCAGGCTATTGAATGGTTGCAGAAAGCAAAAGCAGATGCTTCTGTAAATTACAATCTTGCAAAGGCATACGAGGCAAAAGGCAATAACGCAAAGGCTTGCAGCTATTACAAACTTATTGTAACTGACAAGAATTTCGGACAGTATGCAGACGCAAAGGTAAAGGCCCTCTGCAAATAATTCATAAAAACATAAAGATAGAAAACGCACCCTGCCTGCCATATAGCGGGTGGGGTGTTTTTCAAGACACAGTTCCAGAAAATGGTTCCGTTCAACCATAACTATGCATCCAATGACAAGGACCCGGAAGTTCCGGTGTCTGGGAATGCTGCACCTGAATTGAGCATTTCCGAAAACAGCGGGTGTCCGAGTGCAGCCAGAACCTTGGAGCTGCTCGCCCCCGCAAAGGACAAGGAAACCGGCATTGCTGCAATAAATTGCGGTGCCGATGCCGTTTATATTGCAGGTCCGTTGTTCGGAGCACGCGCAGGGGCAGGTAACAGGATTGAAGATATAGAGGAACTTTGTTCATACGCCCATAGGTTCGGAGTAAGGATTTACCTTACTCTGAACACAATAATTTATGACAATGAGTTGGAGGAAGCACGCCTGCTGGTGGAACAGGCGGCAGACGCGGGCGTAGATGCAATAATAGTTCAGGATTTTTCCTTGTTGAAAATGGACATCCCTCCGATACCTCTGCATGCTTCAACACAAACAAGGATAAGGAGCGTTGAGGATGCTCTTCTTATGCAGAGACTGGGCTTTGAGAGAATCATTCTGGAACGCAATCTCAGTCTGGAACAAATACAGGAAATTTGCAAGGCCGTTGACATTGAAGTGGAAGCTTTTGTGCACGGAGCAATATGCGTGAGCTATAGTGGTAACTGCTACATGAGCTGCGCTCTAACCGGCCGAAGCGCAAACCGGGGCGAATGCATTCAGGCCTGCCGTAACTATTATGATCTGATTGATGAAAAGGGCAGGGTGATTATAAGAAACAAACCGCTTCTTTCCCTTAAGGATTACAGGCTTGATTCCTTTGTGCCTCAGATGGTCAGGGCCGGTGTATGCTCTTTCAAGATAGAGGGCCGTCTGAAGAATATATCGTACGTCCGCAACGTGGTGCGGCACTACGACAACGTGCTCCGCGAATACCTGAAATCCCATCCCGAACATTCGAGGCTTGCGGAAGGGCGTCCCG
>JAZRWT010000208.1:0-4108 GCA_045599845.1 Candidatus Egerieisoma sp.
AGTTCAGACTTGCTCCAGTATGGCGCATATCATCTTACCAACGGTGGCAAGTATCTGTCACGTATCAGTGGCGGTGGATCTACCAGCAATCTGGAAATTCACGCTGCAACAGATGATGCCATTGCCACAAAGATGAAATACACAATGTGGGACAACGATGCAGAGAATTTCTGGAACATAAGCATCTACAATAGTTCCGCATCTAAATACTATGCATATGTTTCATCCAATGCATGGGTAATCAATACAACCGAACCTTCTGTAAAGGTTGCATTCTTTACAACCCGTCAGCCTCAGGAGCTTGCATTCTCAGGCAATACAGCAGAGTACGATCTTGGAACAAGTTCATACATAACAGCTCTTCCTACCCTTCAAGGTGCGCAGACAAGTGTAAGCTATGTTTCAAGCAATCCTGAAGTTGCAACAGTAAATGCATCTACCGGTGAAGTCACCCCTCTCACAAAGGGTACCACCACCATCACAGCAATGGCTGAAGGTTCTGCTGTTTACCAGGCTGCCGAGGCATCATATACTTTGACAGTAAGCAACAGCCAGTCAACAGATAAATATTATGTTAAAGTTACCGGCAACGAGGTTGTTGAAGGTACATATCTGGTAGTTGCTTATAACGAAAACTCTAAAAAATATTACGCATTCGATGCAAGTCACACATCTGATTACAGACAGGCAGTTGAACAATCTGATAATAAGATTCTGTCTACTGCTGATGTTGACAAGGCTGCAATAGAAATTACCGAAGGTCCTTCTGCAGGCAAGTTCTATTTCAAGACTTCAAAGGGATATCTCTATACCAAGTCAGGCGATGCACCGAATCTTGATTTTGCATCGGCTGTTGCTGAAAAATATGCTCAGACTGTTGCAATTTCAAACGGTACAGTTACCGTAAAGAACAAGGCTGACAGAAGTAGCGAGTATTACTTGAATTACGGAAGTTCAAAATTCACGTATTCATCTTCAAGCACTAATCTTCAACTCTATCTTCTCGAAGGTTCAGCTACAGGTAAGACAAACCGTAACCTTGCTTTCGCTCAGACATCAGTTCAGAAGAACATTGGAGATCCTGCATTCACAATTACATTGAACGGTAACACAACCGGTGGTGTAACATATTCATCATCAGTTCCAACTGTTGCAACTGTAAATGCCACAACAGGTGAAGTAACAATTGCAGGTGAAGGTACAACTACCATCAAAGCTGAATGCAATGCAACTGCTGACTACAAAGCCGGCGAGGCAAGTTTCACCCTTACAGTAGCCGATCCGTCAAAGACAAAGACCTACACAAAGGTTACAGCATTCACATCAGGTAAGAAGTATGTTATCTCATATAATGGAACAGCCCTTAAGAACAATAGCGGTTCACCAGTTGCTTATTCAATTTCGAGCAGTGTAAGCGGTAATACCCTTACTATTCCTGAAGCAGATGCAGCATCTCTTGAGTGGTTAGCCACATATAACACAGACCACACTGCTCAAGGAAAATTTACACTTTTGAACGGTTCACATTATATTTGGCGTAATACATCAGGTGATACTTTCACACTTAAAACGCCTTCATCTACTATTGATGCTAGGTATGTTTGGGATTTGAATACAAGTGGTAACGAGCTTACTCAAAAGAACAGTAGTGAACTATATACATATTATGTTAACTATAGTACTGGTACTGGATGGAATCTTCATCAAGGCGGCACTTACAACAATATCACCGTTTATGAGGAAGGTGAAGGCAGCACCCCCACCCCTCCAACTCCTTCAACAACAGTAACCTATACTAAGTTGGCAAGCAATTCCGCTATCCCTAATGGTACCTATATCATCGTTAACAATACCGATGGTTATGCTCTTAAGAATGCCACAAACGCTGGCACAAACAATGCTCAGTCAGTTAGCCCTACAAGTGGTGTTATCTCCGGAGAGCAGTCTGGTCTTGAGTTCACGATTACTGCCGTTGATGGTGGATATACAATCAAGAGTGGCAACCAGTATATGTTTGCTTCATCATCTGTGGAGTCAACTTATATTGGCTACCAGACCTCTGAGAATAAATTCACTCTCGAAACAAAGGGTACTGACCTTTTCTGCTTGAAAACAGATAAAGGAACTGAAGCTAATCAGTATCTTTACAAAAACTCTGGCAATGCTTACTTCAAGCTGGGTGGCAGCGGTGTACCTAATCACGCTGACGGTGGAGTATACCTCTATAAGAAAAGCGAAGAATAGTAGTTTCCAAAACTAATAATACATTTTCTTCAGGGAGCAGTCGAAAGGCTGCTTCCTTTTTGTTCGTCCAGCACGAAAGCACACTTAAGGATAAGCAGTATGCATCTGAAGAAGTACATATTGACAAAGTGAGATGCAACTGGCATGACTGAGATGCCGGTTGCATTTATTTTGTAAGGGTGGGATGTCAATTTGATTTACTTTGTGCTTGCCGCGTTCCGTCCAACTCGCGTTTCATCCACAAATAAGGTTGAGTGCAGGCCCGCGGTAGTTCCATGCGGCCGAAACAATGCGAGATTTTCAGCCATAATCATTTTCATGTCCGAGAAATGCTCAATTTTTCGGCCAGCATTTGCGAAATGGCCGAAAAAACGTTGATTTTTCGGCGAAAATGAAATTTTTCAGTCAATTGGCCGAAAAAACGCTCATTTCTCGGCCGGATTGCCTTGAGCGGCCGAGGAATTATTGATTTTTCGGCCGTTTGATATGATGTTGTCAATGTCAATGGCCGGCAAGCTCACCAACGGCACCGTTTGAGAAACGTGTTTACTTCAAGCGCGCAGTACAATTGGTATAGAAGATATTTGCCATTTGCACGGGTAAACTTGGCCGATTGGCGGAATTAAATTTGGTCAATTGAAGGAGTTGAGACCCTAAAACAACTTTCCGGAAAATAGACACGGAAAGGATGAAGTCGCCCTCATTCCTTATGGTCCTAAGCAGCACGGTGGAAAATATGCCTATAAAAGGAAAGATGGAGTATGGGAGCTTCTGTACCCTTCCCTATAAGTGGTTGTTCGGTTTTCTTGAATATGCTCTATTGTGCCATTGGATTCAGAACCTGGATATTATAGTATAGTTGTCCAACTTTAGATTGAGTAGCGGCCGGAGGCTTCAAGAAGCTTCTTTTTTACGTTGTTGTATCTGGAGAGTTCCTTAATGAGTTTGAGCAGGCGTTGGGAATCATTGCTGTTCTGGACCTGTTCTATTTCTTTTTGGAGTTCCATGCATTTTTGTGAAACGAGTTTGGCCTTGTAAATGTATATGCATTTAGGAATCACTTTGCCAAGCATCACATTTTCAGGTACTATGGATTTGTTGAACTCCTTTATTGTTATTTCGTACGGTTGAACCAGCAGGTTGGCGGTGAATGCGGCAATTCCGGCCTCTTGGTGGTTGAGGAAGTGGTTTATAATCTTGTTCTGGCTCAAATCCCTGATTGAGAAATATTCGTCATACATTGTCCTGAGCATTGGGCACTGCATTTGAATACCGTCATTATCAAAATTGGCCTTTATGAACTGGTCAACAATCTCTGCTTCCGGAATGGCCTGGCCGTAAAGGGCTTCGCCGGGATAGAATTCGTTTTTTCCAAACTTGAGCAGGTAATATATGATTTCCTCTTCGCTTTCCTTGCAGTATGCCCAAGTGTCATTTACTAATGTTACGGTATTGCTGTTCTGAGCATTCATTGCGGCGAACCTTTCCCTTCGCAAGACTTCGGAGTGTTCGCGCGCATCTTCCTTTATCTTGTTCTCAACAACTTTCTGGTGCGCCTTGCCTATTTCTGAGGCCAGAAGGCCTGAATCAAGTGAGAGTTTCTTTGCCGTGCTGTCTGTGTACAAGGTTCTTAGTATAGGGTCCGGAATAAGGGCTATTGAGTTCACTATTTCAGAAATGACACGCGAGCGGCGTATTGGGTCACGCTCAAGGGCGGCGGAAAGCGAGGCTGATGAGCTGTTGCCATTTGATGATAAGGAAAGTTCATCGGATGCCAGGACTCTGTATTTGAAGTCTATGAAGTCTTCTGCGGCTGATTCCAGGAATTGTTCCAACTCGGCCTGGCTGTGTTTCCTGGCGTAGG
>JAZRWT010000209.1:0-6294 GCA_045599845.1 Candidatus Egerieisoma sp.
GTACTCATACATCAATAGTTTACGAATCGCCGTTCAGATTGGTGAAAACACTGGAACAGATTGTCCAGTTCATGGGACCTCAAAGACAGGTGGCCGTTTGCCGCGAACTTACAAAGAAATTCGAGGAATGCCGCCGTGGTCAGGCTCAGGATGTTCTCAACTGGTACAAAAACAACCAGCCTAAAGGCGAAATTGCAATCATAATTGCAGGGAAGGACTATAAGTGGGGAGATGAAAATTATGAGCAGCAGGAAGAGGAGTAGCACAATCGCTGTCATCATTTTATTGACAGGCCTTCTGGCCTTTCAGGTTTACACTTTCTTTACAGGAAAGCACTCCCCCACTCAGGGCGATAGTGTATCGTATTTTGCATTTGATCCCAATACAATCAGCCACGACAGTCTTCTGCTACTTGGTTTTTCCGATGCACAGGCAAGAGGCATCGAGAACTATCGCAGTAAAGGAGGAAAATTCCGCAGGAAGGAGGATTTTGCAAGGATGTACATCGTTTCTCCGGAAAAGTATCAGGAGCTGGAGGCCTTCATCGTGATTCCTGACATTTACGGCAGCAGTTCAGAAAAAAGGCTGAATCATACGGCCGGAGCTTATGGCAGGAATCGCAGCAGGGAAATCTATCAGAGGAGGGAATGGAAAGAATACGACACGATGCAGAGGACCAGGGAATTCCGACGTGACACCGACTCGCTGCAACCAGCAAGGGTCAGGACATGGCGCACGGACACCATCGATCTCAACTTTGCAGACAGTGCCGACCTCACTTCCCTCAGGGGGATAGGCGCTTATTATGCCGGAAAGATCATGGATTACCGCAGCAGGCTCGGCTTCTTCTACTGCGACAGCCAGCTGCTTGAAATCCCCGGCGTGGACTCGGCACGTTTTGCCAGCTTCAGAAGCCGCATACAGGTTGCATTGCCATCAGGGTATAATAATGAAGGACTTGACAGCAGGATTGCGCTTTCAGAGCTTTCAGACAAGGAAATGGCATCGCATCCCTATATAGGGGCATTTACGGCAAGGAGCATGAGTTTCATAAGAAAGAAATATGGTGCAGCGGCGCTCACTGTTGAGAACCTGCTGCACCAAGGTGTCATCACCGCCGCACTGGCACGCAAACTTGCGCACTACTTCAAGTAGAATCTCCTGTCACGTTTTAATAATTGACTTTATTCTGCAATTATTTCGGCAAATCTTGCTAAAAATCCCTAACTTTACTGCAAATAGCAAGAACTATCCACTAATGGCAAAAGCCAACTTTGTTTGACAATGACTTTCGATGCTGGGGTGAGTCAAAAAAAGGCGAAATAAAGGATTTCAAAACGTCTTTCGTGCAACTCATTCTGACTATAGGCAAAGAGCGCACTTTTGACAAGTATCTTCCTCCAAGATTCTTGTGCGAGTTTGATGCTAAGCAGATAGCATTCTTGCCCTACGAGAAGATTCTTGAGTTTTTCTATCAAAAGGTACTGTTTCACGCATTTCCATAACAAGAAACAATTTCATAAGCATTTACAACAGGTGGACTGAAATAGTCAAACCTCATATTGCCGTAGATTGGAATTTGTTGAAAAGCAACGGAATTATAGATGCCGACTTCTATCTAGCAGACATAATGTCCAAGGATAACGCACCTATACTACAGAAACTTCAGGTTTTGCTAGTGAACACCCATTATAGGCTTGATCGTAAGAAAAATCATCTTGGTCTATTTTCAGACTCGTATGCAGAGTTCAACGATGAAGGGGTCGCTCATTCTCGTTTCTGGAAGCGTTACAACAGACCACCAAAACGAGAATATCAAGATTATATGATGTCTCGCAGAGATTTGCTCGTTCCTCAGGATGTCAGGGAACGAAAAGGTTCGTATTTCACACCGCAGAAATGGGTGGATCTTGCCTATGAATATCTTGCTAAAGTTCTGGGTGATGGATGGCAGGATGAATATTATGTTTGGGATTGTTGCGCTGGTACCGGAAACCTTTTGACCGGTTTGGTTGACAAATACAAGGTATTCGCTTCTACAATAGATAAAAGTGATGTTGACGTAATGAATGAGAGAATCAACTCAGGTGCCAACCTTCTTCCAAGTCATGTATTTCAGTTTGATTTTCTCAACGATGGATATGGCTGTGACAAATATGGGACTATAGTAAGCCAGCTATCTTCTTGTGAAAAGATTCCGCAAGACCTGCGAGATGTATTATCTGATCATGACAAGCGTAAGAAATTAGTGATATTTATTAATCCACCGTATGCTGAGGCATCAAGCGCCTCCACCACGAAAGGTGGAATTTCAAAGAAAGCAGTGGAGAAGACAATAACCAATACACTATATTCTAATACTTTGGGGCAGGCAAATGCTGAATTGTTCGCTCAGTTTTTCATGAGGATATACAAGGAAATACCAGGTTGCGTTCTAGCCGAGTTTTCAAAATTGAAGATTTTGACAGGACCTCATTTTTCCGATTTCAGGAACATTTTCCTTGCTCGTCTTGAGTCATTGTTTGTTGTTCCCGCCGACACTTTTGATAATGTAAAGGGAAAGTTTCCTATTGGTTTCCATATTTGGAAAACTGATATCAAAGAACACTTTTCTGAAATTACGGCAGACGTGTATGACAAGGACGCTCTTCCTATCCAATCAAAAATCTTTCGTTGCCATGATGGTGAAACGTATATGAATGATTGGATTAAGCCGTTCAGGGCAGACAAGAAAGGTTCCAGCATAATTGGCATATTCCCTTTTAAAGGAAAGGATTGAGCCAAAGGTATATGAATATGGTTTCTTGAGGTAAGGAATTCCTCTAACAGACTGAGAACTTCAAGAAACATTCTCTATAGACCTGCTTATATGTTTTGTTATTAATTTTATGTAGGTTTGCAAAAACAAAAGGATTATGGATGTAGCGTTCCTCATAAAACAATATTTTCCTGAAAAGCAGGATATTTCCATAGACGTCTTTGACTCTCACTCATTGAATGATGTGTACAAGCAGGTGATGCAAACCCTTACATCGCATTTTGAAATAGAAGTTAGCGTATTGCAAGCTATGAGTTATTGCTTCTATGAAATACTTGATAATGTGCATATTCATTCAGGAAAGCCATTGGGAACAGCCATTACACATTTTGACGCAGAAAACAATGTGCTTCGGGTCTTGGTAGCTGATGATGGAATGGGAATACGGGAGTCTCTGGCTGAAAATGACAAATTCCATGACATCAGCGAACAGGACGCTCTCAGATTATGCATTGAAGATTCTGTTACGGATGGCAAAGGGATGGGATTCGGTCTGTATGCCACAACCCGCATGATGAAGGATATAGGCTTGAAATTCATACTGCATTCAGGAACACACAAGCTTGTATTCAAGGACGGAACCACTGAAATAATTGATAACGGACTATGGCTGGGAACTATTGTGTATATGGAAATCAGCACTTCAATTGAAATCAATACCGAATTTCTCCCGATTCGGCACTGATTTCGGCACACGTGACATGGGAGCAAAAATACGTTCGGAACTCCTAGCATTATTAAATGCCAACAAGCGGGTGGTTCTTGACTTTACAGGCGTGAATGTTGTGTCAAACTCATTTGCTGATGAGTGTATTGCAAAATTGTTATTTGACATCCCTTTGAACGAATTGAAGAAGCAAATCACATTCTGTGGATTATCCCAAATGGCCGAACGCAGCATCCTTGTAGCGCTGCAAAGACGCTACAAGGTTTTGAAGCAACAGATTATGTAAACTGTCAAAACTTATCTGTACAGATAGTACTTTGAGCTGAGCTTGCGGAAACTTTCAACGTCCTTGTTCCAATACTCGCGTATTGATTCGAATGTATTGTGTTCCGTGAAGGTCTTGCGTATGTATTCGCTGCCACACACAATGTCAAACATCCTGAAGCGGCCTTTGTCAGCTTTTTCAAAGAATTTGTGGTCCGGATACAGTTTTGCAACGGTTTCCATTACATAGAAGTTGACAGGTGTGAGCTGTGCAACAGAATAGTCAGTGATATATACCTGCACACCGCCAACGTTCTCTCCTTTATAAACTGAATAGAAAGGATTGTAATCAAGCGCACGGAACTTGATACCCGGCAGGTTCAGTTCGTTCAAGGCTTTGGCAAACTCTGCGCTGTTTATCCAAGGTGCTCCGAACATCTGGAACGGCATGGTGTAACCCACTCCTATTGAAAGGAAACCGAATTCGCCAACTATACCTGACACAGGATAATACAGGGCACTCTCTGCAGAAGGCACGTGCGGTGAAGGAAGAACCCAAGGCTGACCGGTCTGCGCAAAAAGCATGTCTCTGTGCCATCCTTCCATTGGAATAACCGTAAGGCGGCATTTGAAAGCTTTCTGATCACCCTTTGCACCACGTACAAGGCCTTCTTCATTTATAAGCTTTGCCAGTTCCCCTACCGTAAGTCCGTAAAGATATGGAACTGAAACCTGGCTTACGAAAGAATAGCTTCCGTCTTCAACCAGACTTCCTTCTATTCTGTTGCCTCCGAGAGGATTCGGGCGGTCAAGTACAACCAGTTCCTTGTTCTGCTCATCGCAGGCCTCAATGAGTCTTGCCAAAGTGCTTATGAAAGTATAGGAACGGCAGCCGTTGTCCTGAATGTCATATACCATAACATCAATGTCCTTGAGCATTTCAGGTGTTGGCTTCACGGTCTTGCCGAAGAGTGAATACTCCTTGAGTCCTGTTACAGGGTCAACTGTATCCTCAACACTTCCGCCTGCGTAAGCGTTTCCGCGAACACCATGCTCCGGACCGAACAGAGCCACAAGCTCAACGTTCTTTGCATTGAACAGAATATCTACGGTTGAATTGAAATCCCTGTCTATTCCGGTAGGATTTGTCACAAGACCAACTCTCTTGCCTTCAAGTACTTTGAAGCCACTGTCCCTGAGAACTTCAACTCCTACCTTGACTGTACCTGTCTGCGCCAGACACAAATTTGCGACAAGCAGCAAAACTGAAAAAAGAACTGTTTTGATTTTCATTGGATTATTCTGTTAAGTGAAACTTATTAAAATTTTATTTCTTTCCATAGTTTGCATCAACAACTCTCTTGGCAAGGAAGGTTACAATCACTGTGGCAATGCAGCACAGCATTACCATCCAGAAGAAGTTCACGTAACCTATCGCCTCCTGGATATAACCTGCAACAAAGCCAGGGAGCATCATGCTCAGAGCCATGAAAGCGGTGCATATTGCATAGTGCGAGGTCTTGAATTCGCCTTCTGAGAAGTACATCATGTAAAGCATGTATGCGGTGAATCCGAAGCCGTAGCCGAACTGCTCAATAACAAGGGCTATTGTTACCATCGCCAGGTTGGTAGGGCTGCAGATTGCCAGATATACAAAGGTGAGGCAAGGCAGTGTCATGCAGGCAGCCATAGGCCAAAGTGAGCGTTTCAGGCCAACACGGCTTGCATAAATACCTCCGAGAATACCACCTGCAAGCAATGCAATAACGCCGAATGTTCCGTAAACCACTCCAACTATGTCAGTACCTAGACCAAGACCTCCGACTTCCTTGCTTGCTACAAGGAATGGCTGGCACATCTTGATGAGGAAACCTTCAGGCAATCTGTAAAGCAGCATGAAGGCAATGGCCAGGACCACACCTTTCTTTGTAAAGAAAGTCTTGAATGAATTGCCGAGTTCCGCCATTGTGCTGGTACCGCTGTCTGCGCTGACCCTTGGTTTGTCATCAGCCGGCTTTGGAAGCAGGAATGTATGGTAAAGTGAAACGAGCAGGAATGTAACCGCCGCAACGCCTATGGATATTTTCCACGAATAAGGAATATTGCCCATTCCTGTTGCAGGATCGTAAGTATTCCTTTCCACAAGTCCTGCAATGAATACCAGCACGCCCTGTCCGAAAACAGATGAAACCCTGTAGAACACGCTTCGGATTCCTATGAAGGCCGCCTGACTGCTATGGTCATGAGCGAGCATATAGAATCCGTCCGCTGCAATGTCGTGGGTTGCGCTTGCGAATGCCGATATGATGAATAGAATTAGAGTCAGCCAGAACATGTTTATCTGGGTTGCTCCTGATTTGATGGTTTCTGCCGCAGGAGAAGGCAGGGTGAACATAAGGAGGAACATCATTGCAGTCATAATGAGCTGCATTGAGGTAATCCACCATCTCTTTGTCTTGACTACATCAACAATAGGACTCCAGATTCCTTTGAGGAACCAAGGGAAATAAAGGAGAGTGGTGAAGAAGGCCATCTGGCCGTTAGG
>JAZRWT010000210.1:0-1811 GCA_045599845.1 Candidatus Egerieisoma sp.
GTGAACGATATAGACTGCGCATGCATTGCTCATCACAGACTTGTTTCCCCATCGTTCAAGTATTCCGGTCCGCGATTGCAGTTTGCAGACTGCATCTTTATGGAGGCATCCACTGACTCCGAAGAGGATAACAGGCTTGTAAGGAGGCTCAACCGCCATCCTTTCATACCATCGCAGTGCTGTATGGAAGCCAGATGCATGGAAATTTTCAATACACAGGTCATGGGACTGGTGCGCAGGATGGACCACACTCATTGCAAGAATGTGACAATAGGAGTTTCAGGCGGTCTGGATTCAACCCTGGCACTTCTTGTTACTGCGCAGGCGTTTGAGACTCTCCACCTCGATAGCAAAGGAATATGCGCCATTACCATGCCCGGTTTCGGTACAACTGGCAGGACCTACAACAATGCCATCAAACTCATAGAGCATCTGGGATGCACTTTCAGGGAAATATCTGTTAAGGATGCCGCCATTCAGCATTTCAAGGACATAGGCCATGACATTGAGAACCATGATGTAGTTTATGAAAACTCACAGGCGCGTGAGCGTACACAGATTCTCATGGATATTGCCAATCAGATAAACGGAATGGTTATTGGTACAGGAGATATGTCCGAGATTGCTTTGGGATGGGCAACCTATAATGGGGACCATATAAGTATGTACAATCCTAACTGCTCAATTTCCAAGACGCTGGTGCAATCACTCGTACGGTGGTGCGCAGCCGGGATGAAAGAAACCGACCCGGAATGTTCCGCCATTCTGCTTGATATAGTTGACACTCCAATAAGTCCTGAACTTACACCTGCAACGGCAGACGGACAGATAAAGCAGAAGACCGAGGACCTTGTGGGACCTTACGAACTTCACGATTTCTTCCTTTACCATCTGGTACACAACGGTGCTTCCGTTGAAAAAATAAGATATCTGGCATATCAGGCATTCATTGTCCAGACTCAGGAAATTGACGATGAATATCCGCTTTACGATGAGGCAACAATAGACAAATGGCTTGCCACTTTCACAAGGCGCTTCTTTGCTCAGCAGTACAAGAGAAGCTGCAGTGCAGACGGCGTGGCTGTGGGAAGCGTGGCCCTGAGTCCAAGGGGAGGGCTGGTAATGCCATCTGACGTTGATTCATCCATATGGCGCTGATGCCAGAATAAACTGTTTTTTGGATTTTTTAAACTTTAATGGAATTTAATATGGCAAGCGTGAATACTGAAAACTTCAATTTGCTGGAAATAAAGATAGAAGACAGGATTTGCTTCATTACAATGAACAATGCCGCTCATTTCAACTGCTTGAGCGAAGAAATGTGCACACAACTGAGCCAGGCTCTGACCTATGCGTACACGAGCCACTGCGTAGGCATTGTCATAAAGGCCAACACAAGGCATAATGTATGGAGCGCAGGGCACGATATCAAGGAACTTCCTTTGGATGGAGGTGATCCCCTGTCTTTCGATGTACCTATGGAAAAGCTGCTCAGGCACGTTCAGGATGTTCCAATTCCTGTAATCGCCTGTGTTGATGGAACGGTTTGGGGAGGTGCCTGCGACCTTTGCGTTTCCTGTGATATGATAGTTGCTTCAACAGGTTCCACCTTTGCCATTACTCCTGCCAAGATAGGTATTCCTTACAATGCTTCAGGAATAAGCCATTTCATAAGGCAGTTGAGCCTGAACAAGGCACGTGAAATGTTCTTCACAGCTTCTCCTATTTCTGCGGAAGATGCGAACAACGTGGGATTCGTAAACAGGGTGGCTCCTTCTGTTGTGCTTGATGCAATGCTCGTGGAACATTTT
>JAZRWT010000211.1:0-7634 GCA_045599845.1 Candidatus Egerieisoma sp.
TGTTGTAAAACTATAATCGCCGAACTCAGCCATCGCACTTGCACACCAACGAGTGCTCTCTTTCATTTTGTCCCGAGCTTTGAAATAGATATAAAACGCCTGGAAACAGGTATATTATAGTATATTATTTACGTATGAAAAAACATCTCTTCACACTGGCACTTTCACTCCTTGTATTCATTGGAACACTGAATGCAAAAGTTCCCGTAATAGGAATCTCCTCATACAATTCCACCGATGCCAGCATGGCCGATCTCACCTATATTGAATGCGCAAAGAAAGCAGGCGCCATTCCTGTTGCAATACCTGTACTCAGCGATTCTCTTCAGATTGAGCAGGTAATGTCAATGCTCGACGGAATCATCATGACAGGAGGCGGTGATTTTGATCCACTGCGATGGTATGGCGAACAGCCTCGCCGTGAAATGACCATCATTCAGTATGAAAGGGATGATTACGATATAATGATGGCACGCTCTGCCATTGCCAAGGGAGTTCCCGTTCTTGGAATCTGCCGTGGCGAACAACTGCTTGCAGTAGCCTTTGGAGGAGCCCTGTGGCAGGATATACCATCGCAGGTGGAAGGAAACGTAAAGCATAACCAGATGCCTACCAATCCAAAGTACCCTACCCACTCAATTTATATTGAAAAGGGTTCCATTCTTGCACAGCTGCTTGGAAAGGAGGAAATAAGAGTGAATTCACTGCACCATCAGGGTATAAAAAGGATGCCTGAGGGTCTCAAGGCCATTGCGCACTCCGCCGATGGTGTTGTTGAGGCTGTTGAGCGTTGCGGTAAAATCAAGGGGTACAAGGATGCTGGCGGATGGGTTCTCGGTCTGCAGTTCCATCCTGAAATACTGGTTGCCAACGGTGGTGACAACACTTTCCTCCCTATCTTTGAAACCTTTGTGAACGAGGCTCTCAAGTATTCACAACAGAAATAAGAAACTTCCGTTCCGGAACAAGGTACAATTCTTGCAGGCAAAGCGGTAAATAATACTCCGTTGTTGATTGAAAAAATCGGTCACCTGGACAAAAAGTAGGATGACTTGACCTCAAAAAATCAGTATTATGGAAAATATCAGTATTGCGAAAAAAACCAGTATTGCGAAAAGAAGTGTTTTTTTATGCTTTGTTCTTGCCATATTTTTCTGCAATTTCCTTCTGGCAAAATCTTCCAGTCCCATTCAAGTAGCACAGGAAGTAAGTGATGAACAGACGCAGACAGCCGATTCACTGGTTCTCAGGTGGGAGCTTTACAATAAATGGTATTCGCCTGAAAAACTCTATATGCATATAGACAGAAGCTATTATGCAATAGGTGAAACAATATGGTTCAACGCATACCTTACCAACGCATCGCCATTGTGCCAGAAACAATTGAGCAACTATATATACGTAGAATTGCTGAACAAGGACGGCATCTGTGTGGCAAGGGAGAAGGTAAAGGTGAACGATACAAAGATTGAGAACGTGAACTGCTTCACGGGGCAGATAGTGATTGATAATGGAATAAAGACAGGTGATTATACTCTCAGGGCATACACTACATGGCAGCGTAACCGCAATGCAGAGTATTTCTTCAATCAGAAAATACGGATAAAAGGCGAAGATGATTTTTCTACAGAAGCTCCGGAAAAAGGTGGAATCAACGTTTCTTTCTATCCTGAAGGTGGAACCTACTTTACCGGTCATCCTGCAACAATCGCTTTCAAGGCCTTGAATCCTGATGGGAAATCCGTTGAAATTTCAGGAAAGATTGTTGATGCTGCCGGCAATATGATTTGTGAAAACATCAGGAGCACCCACGATGGAATGGGCAGCTTTTCATTCACTGCTTTGCCTGACATGAAATATTTCATGGAAATTGAAGGAGCGGAACGTTTTCCTCTCCCTGATGCCGTTGAAAAAGGAGCTTCCCTCCATGTTGTGAATACAAGCAACGCCATATATGTAAACAGCATTTTCAAAAACATGGATTCACAATATCAGCTTTACCTGCGTGACAATTGCTCCATGTATCTTCTTGACATTCTTGACCCGGCAAGTGAAAATGCACAAGGAAAGGTGTTCGAGAAAAAGAATGTCATTTCCACAAAAAACCTGCGCAGCGGGCTGAATCATATAATGCTTGCAGACAGGATGGGCAACATAATTTCCGAACGTCTGTTCTTTGTATATGCAAGGAAGAACGCCCAACTGAACGGTAAACTGGAATTCGAAAAAACGGAATATGGAAAACGTGAAAGGATAAGAAGCCTTTTCAGCCTTAATGATGCATCTGGAGCCCCTCTCAATGGAACGTTCTCCATATCAGTTGTAAGAGGCGCTTTCAGCGCTTATGTTCAGAACGATGACATAGTATCATATATGGAAATGTCATCAGAACTGAAGGGCAAGATAAACAATCCGGCCTATTATTTCAACAATGAGATTCCTTTGATGGAAAGAAGGAACAATCTTGACCTGCTCATGATGGTGCAGGGGTGGAGATATTATGATCTGGACCGTATAATGGCAATGAATGCCTCCGCACAAAGCAGTGAACTGAACGAATATTTCAATTTGAAACATAACAGGGAACTTTCACAAAGCATAAGCGGAAAGGTTGAAGGCGTATTGGGAAGCAAGCGCACGAAGAAATATGACCTCAACATTTTAATTCCTTCACAGAATGCCGTGAAATCAGTATATGTTTACAATGGAAGTTCTTTTTATGTTGATTCCCTTGATTTCCCGGCCAACACCGCCATCATAGTAAGTTCCGTTAAGAAAAACGGTATTGGTTCATACAAGCCAATCTGGAACGGAGATTCATTTGCAGAGAGATTCAAATATTCAGGATTACCTTATTCCTTCAATATAAGCAATGGGGGTTCAGTGAATAATGAGAGTGTAGAAAATACTGTTTCCGGAACTATCGCCAGTGAAGTGAATGATATGGTAATGGACTTCCTTGTTGCCACTGTGGTTACAGCCTATAAAAAGGAGTTGGGCATGGGGAATGCTGTTGGAGTGGAGAACAGGTTGGGAAGTCTTGCCCCGTTCTATGCAGACAGACCGGTCCTTGATTATATCCTTGCAGCTGTTCCTTCATTCCGTTATGACTATTCATCACATACCTTGCACAATATTACCTGTATCTGGCCAAGTTTCGTGGAAACTCCGGATCCAACCGGCATGGCTTACGGCGATGTGATTGTTGAAATAAATGGCACAAGAAACCAATACTATACAGAAGAACTGGAGCATCTGATGACAAGCGAAGTTGAAGTTGAACGGGTTACAACAACAGGTGATGCCTTGAACATGACCGCAGGCGGTATTGTTTCATTGAAGCTCGATGGCTCGCGCATAAAACACAACATGGACCCTACAACCATACATTTTGTACCAACAGGATATCAGGAACCAGATTCATTTTACTCTCCAAATTACATGAACGGTTCAACATCGGAAGAAAATGATTTCAGGAACACCCTCTACTGGTCCCCTGCAGTTACCTTAAGCAACGGCAGTGCAAGGGTGAATTTCAGCAACTCGGACCTTCTGGATTATCCATATATCATACGCATAGAGGGTGTAACTTCAAACGGACAGCCTTTCAGCTGGCACGGAACATTGGAGTCGAAATGAGTGTGCATTTGAGATAGCGTTCGCTTTTTCTTTTGCGTGATGAATAAAACAAGATTCTAATGAAACTACTTTGGCAGTTCAATGGAAACTGAGGTGAGCAGATTGGATTTCTGATTGGTAAGCCTTAAATTTGTGAATTACAAAAGCAATCGATTATATGAAAAAGGTTCTCTTAGTTGTGTTTCTGTTCTGTTTTGCTGCAACACTTCAGGCCAGAGATGGAAAGTATGTAAAAAGAGTGTTCAATTCACAGAATGGACTTTCCTTGAATTATGTTATTCTCTATCCGGAAAATTTCAATCCTGAACAGAAATATCCTGTTCTTCTATTCCTTCATGGATCAGGAGAAAGAGGAGATGATAACGAAAGTCAGCTTGTTCATGGCGGAGAACTCATGCGTACATCCAACGAACTTGCAAACGTAATAGTGATTGTTCCTCAGTGCCCTCTTTATGCAAGCTGGGCTTTTACCGGCGGATATTATCCTGAGGTTTCCGTTGAGAATCCTGTTGAAGCCGCTGCCAAGGAATTGATTGACAGTTTCATAAAACTAGGATTTGCCGATTCGGAGCATATTTACGGCACAGGACTTTCTATGGGCGGAATAGGCATACTTGACATGGCAATCAGATATCCGGATTACTTTGCGGCAATCGAACCTATTTGCGGGGGCATTAATCCAAAACGCTGCAGCGAATATAAAGGACGTACTGCTTTCAGGTTCTTCCATGGTTCGGATGACACAGCCGTGAACCCCGATGGTTCCCGCCTTGCAAACAAAGCGCTCATTGAGGCAGGCCGTGAATCCTCACTTGTGGAATATCCGGGCGTAAAACACGGAAGCTGGCACAATGCCTTTGCCGAACCGGATTTCATCTCCTGGCTTGTAAAGCACTGAACTTAGCTTCCCAGCGAGTTCTTGCGTTATTGCCCCTTAATTGATTTTTCGTATCTTTGCTGCACATAGCAAGAACTTACGTAACAATGACTTCAACTACGCCTGTCTCACGGACGAGCTTGTGGAAGGCATAAGGGAGGAAATGTCAACGACAAAGGTTTCTTCATCCTTCCCTCACAGCTATTCGAGAACATCTGCAAGGTCTGTGACACCGACCCCAACCTTAACATAACCCTTGAGGGCATCTTCACTTCAATAGAGAGCTCAGCAAAAGGAATGGAAAGCGAACCTGACTTCAAAGGCCTGTTCGAGGATCTTGACGTGAACAGCAACAAGCTCACAGAAGACAACATCAACCGCATAGTTGGCCTCTTCTCAGAAAGGAAAGACAGGGAGCATATCGCCAAACTTATACCCAACTTGGCGATAGCCTCACAGGATTACAATCTCTCCGTTTCCACCTACGTTGAACAGGAGGACACCAGGGAGAAGGTTGCTGACATCCTTGACAGAATTGACACCCTGACCAATGACCTCACTGCAGGTCTCCCGGCAGAGATTGAGAAGAGGAAACAGCAGTATGAATAATATCGAGATAAACTATTAACATTCAAACGTTTAAATGTATGAAACGACACATAATAACAGGAGCCATCTGTGGCAATACAGACGGCTCCCGGACGGATGGAATAGGAGCTGCACGACTACCGTTTCCGATAATGTGCTTTCACATACACCATTTTGCCATTGATCACTCTGAAATGACCTCTGACATATATGGGCCTGCGGGGCTCTTCCTCACAGACTACTGTCAGGCGCTTCCCATAGCTTGAAATGTTGATTATGTATTTCATTATATAATGTATTAGCAAGATTGAAGCATGGAGCGGTTTCAATAGTACGTCATCCGCCAAAGGTCAAAAAAAACAGAGCACCTATTTCATTAAAAATAAATACTCTGTTAAAACAAGCTACGGGATCTTGCCATTCCCTACGCTAAATACATAATCTACTGCAAATATATAGCATTTTATTTATGTTGCAATACAAATATGTCTTCATTATGCCAACAGCTGAAAAAGCAGCTATGAAAGGCAGCACATATGGAAATAAATATGGTGTGTATGGCTCCTCTTCAAGCAAGAGCATAGTCCCATCGGAAGTTATTTCCGGTGTATTCATGAAGAACGGGGTTATAATATTGCCTGAATTGAAAGAAGAATTGAAACCCATGACAATTGTTATAGATTATGGTAAAAGCGGCAGAAAAGATCATGGATTCGGTTATTCAATTGAAGTTACCATTCAATTGTTGGATGCAGCAAATTATGAATTGATTTGCTGTACCACTTCAGAAGGCATGGGAGACACTGAAACCGATGACGTAAGAAAGGCCATCGACGAATGTCTTGAAGCAATATTCAAATAGCCTATGTCCCAATACAATATCATAGCGGAGAGTCCGGAATACACCGTAGTGTCCGAATACGAGCATGCGGTGCGCTGTTCTGAGGCAGTATGACAACAGATATGATGTCACGGTACTTGTGAAAGGTCTTCCTCTGGTTCACATAGAACTCAAGAGAAGGGGCAGGCTGCGGGCTATACGAGTACGTGCAGATATTCGTGATATCCAACGGCACAAACACAAAATACTATTCCAACACCACGCGCTTCTACCACATAAAGGAACTTGAGATGGGCGGCAGGAACCATCCAGTGTTCCAGCAGAGGGTGGTCATAATATTCGACGAGTGTCACAGGAGCAATTTCGGTGACATGCAGCTCAAGACCACGCAGCATGCCTTCGGCAACAAGCTCCACACCTACACCATAGTGGATACCATCAATGACGGCAATGTGCTGCCGTTCAGGATAGACTATGTCAATACCATCGCTGTAAAAGATGACATTGCTGAAAAGCAGGTGCCAGCAATAGACAGGGAAAAAGGCCATGGCCTCACCTGAGAGAGTAAGCCAGGTAGTGAGATATATCCTTGAGCATTTCTACCAGAAGACCGGCAAGAGCTCCTTCTATTCCTACAGGGTGCTGGATGACATCCATAAGGTTGCAAGCGCCAGGAAAGGCGTGAAGGTTTCGGAGCACAAGGAGACAGACTTGAATGAGATCATAGAGAACGAGCATCTGAAACCTGAAGAAACGGCCAGATTCATTGAGAGCAGCTTCAGGGACGGCCAGTTAAGGACCACCGGAACTGATATTGACAGGATACTTCCACCAATGTCAAGGTTCGGAGGCGGTGCCGGCAGCAACAGGCAGGAAAAGAATAAGATTGTTATTGAGAAGATCCAGGAATTCTTTGAAAGATATTTTCGGCTGCCTGAAGCATTCCGGCCGATAAATGGGCATTTTTTCGGCTGCTTGAAGCATCCCGGCCGAAAAAACGGGATATTTTCGGCCGAATCATAAAAAAGAACTCATTTGGCCGAGAAATCAACGATTTTTCGGCCGATTTCGTGGGAGCGTCCAGAAAAGTGCCTCTTTTTCGGCCATTAAAGCAAGTTCTCAATTTATCCGTCACCGCAGAGACGCTTACAATTTATCTACAGTTGTCAAAAGAATAGACGCCTACAATAGTCTCAATAAATATTAGCATTCGAGCCTCATATTAGTAAATCCAGTTTCGTAAACCGAAAATCACCTGTCCATGGAAACATAGCCAGAGTGCATTCCTGCGAGGCCTTGGTGGACAGGTCTGCACATTCGGGTGAGACCTGTCCAAGTGTCCGCTGTCACAGTGCATTCTTGGCGGACTTGTATGGACAGGTGTTTTTCATGTTCGCAGAATTATATGCAAGTTTCACTCTGAACCGCAGCAGATTTGCTATCAGACTGCTTCATCCATGCATCTTCACGCCACCAACAAACAGGGTACTACGCATGATCCCACATCCCATCCTGAGACAAGGCCTATCTCAAGGGATTTGCTCGGGCAATGGGTGGCATCAGCCGCCTAGCGGAGGGCGCGAACTTGCTGGATTGCGGAGACTGGCGTACATATAGCGTAAAGTTGCGAATTGCAGCAAGTTCGGTATAGCCCTGGAGCGGAAATAAGTTAATAAGGCTTCATCAGAA
>JAZRWT010000212.1:0-9512 GCA_045599845.1 Candidatus Egerieisoma sp.
GTTCTGGCCATGACTACAATATTTATGGCAATGCTCCTGTATGAATTCACTCACCTGTCACAAACAGGAAAGATTCAGCGTATTCTCCTGTACACAACCTGCGGCACCCTGCTTCTTGCATACTATTTGTTCATTTGGGACATAATTTCCATCAAATGGTTTCTCGTTCCTGTATTCCCATTGTGCGCACTTATTGTTTCCCACCTGTTCGTAAGCCGGTACAATGTACATGACGGAAAACCGAACGGATTTGATTCAATAGGATACGAATTCATGGCCATTGCATACATAACCATTCCCTCAATGCTGGTATGCAATTCAGTAACAACAAACTACGGTTTCAGCGGGAATTTTCTTCTGAGCATGTTCATCATACTGTGGAGCTGCGATGTTGGAGCCTATTGCATAGGAACAGCTTTCGGGCAGAAGAAGACCTCAAGGAAATTATTTCCAAGCGTTTCGCCAAAAAAATCATGGGCCGGATTCTGGGGCGGTGTCTGTTGCGCACTTGTTGCAGGCACAGTACTGTGGCTGTACAACCTTTTGGAAACTTACCTTGTTTACGCAATATTCATTTCGCTTGTAATAGCAGTGGGAGCCATTTTTGGAGATCTTGTTGAATCACAGTTGAAGCGCAATTTCGGAGTCAAGGATTCAAGCAATCTTATTCCAGGCCATGGTGGATTGCTTGACCGTTTGGACAGTTCTTTGATAGCGTTTCCTCTGGCCACGGCATTTGGGATATTGCTAGGAATAATATAGAATTGAGAAAAGATTTAGATTATGCATATACATAGAGAAGGATACCGTATCATAGCCACCACATTTGCCATTGCAGCCGTTGTTGTTGCTTTGGCATACCTGATAATAGGCAACACAACGGCAAGCCATGTCATAGCAGGAATTGGTCTGCTCATTTTTCTGATAATAGTAAGATTCTTCCGCTGTCCCAACAGAGTGGCCACCTTGGGTGAGAATCTCGTGGTAGCCGCAGCAGACGGCAAAATTGTAAGGGTGAAGAAAGTCAAGGAGAACGAATTCATAAAAGGAGAATGCATTCAGGTATCAACCTTCATGAGCATATTCAACGTGCATGCCAATTATTTCCCTGTTGGAGGAACTATTGTTTACTCAAAGTACCACGATGGCAAATATCTCGTGGCCTTCCACTCCAAATCTTCCGAAAAGAATGAAAGAACTTCAATTGCAGTGAAATGTGCCAACGGTGACAATGTACTTTTCAGGCAGATAGCCGGATATATAGCAAGAAGGGTGGTATATTATGCAAATGAAGGTGAGCACGCAAACCAGTGCAGCGAGCTTGGCTTCATCAAGTTCGGCTCAAGGGTTGACATATTCCTTCCTCTCGATGCAATAATCAAGGTAAAAAAAGGGCAGACTGTAAAAGCCTGCCGTACTGTTATTGCTGAACTTCCTGAAAGGAACAAGGATTAGGAAATTTTTCCAAGGGCAAGATTCATTTTTTCCTGCATCTTCCTTGCTGCGGCTGCAGCTGCGTCCGCAAAATCCATTTCCTTTGAAGCGTAAATGATTCCTCTGGAAGAATTGACCAGAAGGCCGCAATGCGCATTCATTCCTGCCTCGGCAACTTCTTCAACCGTGCCTCCCTGCGCTCCCACTCCTGGAACGAGGAAGAAATAATCAGGACAGAATTTCCTTATTTCCTTTAATTTTTCAGGTCTTGTGGCACCTACAACGAACATAAGATTATCCGGATTCCCCCAAGTTGTTGCAGTTTCTATCACCTGCCTGTACAGTGGTTTTGATGAGGCAAGCACCAGCTGCTCGAAATCGTCTGCACTTTTGTTTGAAGTGAGTGCCAGGACAACAGCCCACTTTCCCTCCTTACCAAGGAATGGTTCCACGCTGTCCTTGCCCATATAAGGAGATAGTGTAACGGCATCGCAGTTGTATGCATTGAAGAAAGCTTCTGCATATCTGGCGGCTGTATTGCCTATATCGCCACGTTTTGCATCGGCAATCACAAGGACATCGGGATAATTCTTCTTGATATAATCAACAGTCATTTCAAACTGCTGAACACCTTTGCTCCCGTAAGCCTCATAAAAGGCCAGATTGGGTTTATAGGCAACCGTGTATGGAACTGTTGCATCAACTATCGCCTTGTTGAAGGCAAAAATGGGATACTCCTCCCCCATCAGTGCCTGAGGAATGAGTTTCAAGTCCGTATCAAGTCCAACACAGAGGAAACTTCTTTTTTCCAATATCTTTTCAAAAAGCTGAACGCTGTTCATATCAATAATTCAAGTAAAATTCAACGATTGATTCCATTCCACCAAAGAGTTGTTTGAGCAGATAGCTCTCATTAGGTGAATGAATTGTATCCCTCTCAAGACCGAATCCCATAAGCAGTGGATCGGCACCCAGCAATTGCTGCATTTTAGCAAGTATTGCAATGCTTCCGCCTCCACGGCTTGGAACAGGCTTGATTCCGTAAACTTTCTCTATGGCCTTCTCGGCTGCCTTGTATGCCTTTGATGATACAGGAATCAGGAAGCCGCTTCCGCCTTCAAGGGCCTCAACAGTGACCTTGACCCCCTTTGGAGCTATTGAAAGGAAATGCTTCTCGAATTTCTGAGCGATTTCTGCAGGGCTCTGGTTCGGGACGAGTCTCATTGATATCTTTGCGTGAGCAAGGCTTGGCAATACTGTTTTGGCTCCATTTCCGGTATATCCGCCCCAGATTCCACATACATCAAGGCAAGGACGTATGCCGGTCCGTTCGAGTGTTGTATAGCCCTCTTCACCGAATACTTCATCAATATCTATATGTTTCTTGTATTCGTTGATATCGAACGGAGCGCGTGCAAACATTGCCCTTTCTTCAGCTGTGAGTTCAACTACATTGTCATAGAAACCGCCTATGGTGATTCTGCCGTGCTCGTCTATGAGCGAGCCTATCATCTTGCAAAGAGTATTTATAGGGTTGAGGATAGCACCGCCGAAATGGCCTGAATGCAGGTCCTTGTCAGCGCCCTGAACCGTTACATTGAAGTATGCAAGGCCCCTCATACCAACATTGATTGATGGAATCTTCTCGTCAATCATTGTTGTATCTGAAACAAGTATGATATTGCATGCAAGCTTTTCCTTGTTCTGTTCAACCCAGGATGCAAGAGAAGGTGAACCTATTTCTTCCTCACCCTCGAATATGAACTTCACATTGTATTTGAGCAGTCCTTTTGCATTAAGGAATTCGAAAGCTTTAAGATGCATGAACAACTGACCTTTGTCATCGTTGGCACCGCGCCCGTAAATTGCCCCGTCCCTGATTTCCGGCTCGAACGGGTCCGATTTCCAAAGTTCTATAGGATCAACAGGCTGCACATCGTAATGAGCGTAAACCAGAATCGTTTCTGCCTGTGGATTCACGGTCTTCTGCGCATAAACAACAGGGTTTCCGCTTGTTGGGCAAATTTCAGCTGTATCGGCTCCGGCTGTAAGAAGCAGTTCAACCAATCTTTCGGCACACTTGCCAATATCCTCCTTGTGCTCTGTCAGGGCACTTACAGAAGGAATTCTTAACAATGAAAATAGTTCATTGAAGAATCTGTCTTTGTTTTCCTCTATATACTGTTTCATATCTGTAAATTTCCAGTGAATTTTGAAACTTTATCTTTAGCGTATTCAAGCGTTACCGTGAATGATTTCTTCCTTTCTGAAGGCATTGAATACATTGCATCCAGCATAATTGCCTCACAGATGGAACGCAGACCGCGGGCGCCCAATTTATATTCTATTGCTGTATCAACTATGAATTCCAGGACTTCATCCTTGATTTCAAGTTTCACGCCGTCCATTGCGAACAATTGCTCGTACTGCTTTACCAGAGCGTTCTTAGGCTTGGTAAGTATATCAAGCAGAGCCTCCTTTGTAAGCGGATGCAGATAGGTCACAACAGGCAGACGGCCTACTATTTCAGGTATGAGTCCGTAAGAGCGCAAATCCTGCGGAGCAACGTACTGAAGCAGGTCATCCTTGTCAATGCGCTCCACTTTCTTCTGAGCGCCGTACCCAACAACCTGAGTGTTCAATCTTGCGGCTATCTTCCTTTCAATTCCCTCGAATGCGCCTCCGCAGATGAACAGTATGTTCTTTGTATCAACCTCAATGAATTTCTGCTCGGGATGCTTGCGTCCACCTTGTGGAGGAACGTTCACTATGCTTCCCTCAAGCAGTTTGAGCATAGCCTGCTGAACACCCTCACCTGAAACGTCGCGGGTTATCGAAGGGTTGTCACTCTTGCGGGCAATCTTGTCTATCTCATCAATGAATACTATACCGTGCTGAGCGGCTTCAACATTGTAATCCGCCGCCTGAAGCAGTCTTGTAAGTATAGATTCAACGTCTTCTCCCACATATCCTGCCTCCGTAAGAACTGTAGCATCTACAATTGTGAAAGGCACATTAAGCATCCTTGCAATTGTACGTGCAAGGAGTGTCTTGCCTGTACCGGTTGGTCCCACAAGGAGCATGTTGGACTTTTCCAGTTCCAGCTCCTTTGCATCCGGATGTTCGCGGAACCATTTCAACCTCTTATAGTGATTGTAAACGGCAACGGAAATGAACTTCTTGGCCTCGTCCTGCCCTATCACGTATTCGTCAAGGAATGCTGTTATCTCCTTCGGCTTGAGCAGTTTCTCCTTGCCCGCCTTGGATACTGCAGCCTTGGTTGCCTTTCCCCCAGCATAACCGCCTGAATGCTCCTTGCCGAAAGGTATTCCATATTGTTTGAAAACACCTTCGAGATAATAATAGGAAGATTCAACGCAGTCACTGCATATATAGCATCCGTTGCCGGAAAGCATCATCGGGACTTCATCCTCCTGCCTTCCGCAAAGCATGCAGCATTTTCTGTCCTTCTTGAAATTTGCCATCGCAGTAGAAAAATATTAATGAATCATTTTGCCTTTCCTGAAAGAATATCATCAATCATGCCGTACTCCTTTGCCATGCGGGCGGTCATCCAGTGGTCACGGTCGGCGTCCTTGACTATCTGCTCGTAGCTCTGCCCGGAGTGCTTCGAGAGTATCTCGTAGAGTTCCTGCTTGAGAGCAAGGATTTCGCGTGCAGTGATTTCAATGTCTGACGCCTGGCCTTCGGCGCCGCCAAGAGGCTGGTGAATCATTACTCTTGAATGAGGAAGTGCCTTGCGCATTCCCTTGTGGCCTGCTGCCAGGAGCACGGATGCCATGGATGCTGCCAGACCTGTGCAGATGGTTGCAACCTTTGGCTCTATTATCTGCATTGTGTCATAAATGCCAAGACCAGCATATACGCTTCCTCCTGGAGAATTGATATATAACTGTATGTCAGCCTTAGGATCCGTTGACTCAAGGAACAGAAGCTGCGCCTGAATTATATTGGCCACGTCATCTGAAATCGGAACTCCAAGGAAAATTATCCTGTCCATCATAAGACGTGAAAAGACATCCATGACTGCAACGTTCATCTGTCTTTCCTCAATGATCGAAGGGTTGATGTAATTGTTCTGAACAGATTTGAACCTGTGCAGATTCAGGGAGCTGATTCCACAGTTCCCCGTTGCGAATTTCTCAAATTCAGTTACCATGGCCTTATTTGTTTCAGTATATAGTTCAAGTTTCGCAAGCATTAAATTTATTCCTTTTCAAGAATTTACGGAAGGCTTGCGAAACTCCTCCCCACCGCACTTTCCTGGTATTTTACCCTCTCCCTAAATCCCTCTCCATGAGAGAGGGACTTTTTCTTCGGCATAAATGCCTCAAAAATAGGTGTTTCGCTTATGCGAAACTTGAGTATATAACAAAGGAGAGAAAGTCCTTTTGCAGTTCCATTTGAGGTGCTGCGGGCTTATCTCCCCTTTAAAAGTTATTCGTTATCAGTTGTTCAGCTTGCTGATTTCGTTTATGGAAATCTCCTTTGGCTCAAGAGTAATCTTCTCCTTGATGAATGCAATCACCATGTCCTCCTCGCTCTTCTCATAAATCCTGCGGCCCTCGCGCTCGTTGTTGAGAAGTGTCTGAGCGTAGTTTGTAAGCTGCTCCTCAGGAACATTGTTCATTCCGTACATTGCAAACTGATAAGAAGCAATCTTCTTTGCAGCCTCGAGAACCTTCTCGTCTGTAAGCTCAAGATTGTTCTCCTTCATGATCTTCTCGCGTATGATCTGCCAGCGGAAATCCTTGAGGAACAAATCGAACTCCTTGTCAATGTCCTCCATTGTAACCTTGCCCTGGTTCATGGCAAAGAGCCACTTCTTCATGAACTGCTCAGGAACCTTTATGTCTGTTCTCTTCAAGAGATATTCCTTTACGTCCTGTGTGAATCTGTAATCGCTCTCAATCACATACTCGCTCTTCAACTGCTCTGCAATCTTTTCCTTTGCATCTTCGGCAGTCTTTACAACACCCTCGCCGAATGCCTTGTTATAGAACTCCTCGTTCTCAACTGCAGGAACGAAAGTCTTGACTTCCTTGATGGTGAAGTTGTAAACAGGAGCAACATTTGCAAGCTCCTCTTTCTTCACGTGAAGCATTGCAGCGCGGTCCGTCTCGTTTGTGAACACCTCGTTAACGTTTACGTCAAAGCTGTCACCGGCCTTCTTGCCAATGAACAGAGCCTTGCTCTCATCGCTCATGTTCCTGAGGGTAACGTATGTGCCTTCAACCTTGTTCTCGCCTGCCACCAGGTCAGCAACTATGAAATCCTCCTCTGAAGAAACAGCCTCGGTGGCATCAAGCTTGCCGTACTGCTTCAGAAGATTCTCCTTTCTCTTCTCTATCTCCTCATCCTCCACCTTGATGGTATAGCTTACTACCTTGTCGTCGGCTGAAATTGCAGCGTCGAATTCAGGAGCCAGAGCAACGTCGAATACGAACTCAAAGGTATTGTCGTTCACCCAGTCAATGGTCTTTGTCTTCTCCTCGTTTGGAAGAGGCTCGCCAAGGATGCTGAGCTTGTTGTCCTTTACATATCCTGTCAACTGCTCCTGGATGAGCTCGTTCACTGCGTCAACCAATGCAGAACCGCCGTGGATCTTCTTGATTATGCCCATAGGAGCCATACCCTTTCTGAAACCCCTGATATCAGCTGTTCTGCGGAAAGCCCTCAAGGCCTTGTCAACTTTCTCATTGCAATCATCCCTCTCAATGGTAAGATGCAGCTCAAATGTAAGATTATCAATCTCCTGCTTAAAAATATTCATTTTTGTAACTTATTAATATTTTGTTATTCTTTTTCTCTTTTTCTACAGCAATGGGCAGGCAATACCAACTTCCATGCCTGCAGTTCACGTTTTGAACTCAATGCCCCCGGTCATCGTTCCTGCTGCCAGCTTGTCTGGCAACTCTCCCCCAACTTTTCCCGCAACTCTCTGCACAATACACTAATCTCCGAAACAACGGCACTATATATCTCCTCCAATAACGTGTAACATAATTAACGCTATTGAGCGCTGTTGCACAACATTGCATTAAATCGTGCAAAGGTAACAAAAGCGGGCCACAAATGCAACTAAGGATTAATCAATAGACAAACGAGCACTTCATGCCCCTATGGTCCTCAACAATCCTGTCCCATACAGCAGGCCGTTCCTGGCCGGAAAGCGGCTTAGGGAAGTAAAAATCATCCTGAAAGAGCGAAGCCTGTGCGCCATCGCTGTGGAAAGAAATGACGGTATAGCCGTTGTCTCCCCAGGAGCCTGTTGTTGGAAGACAGAGGGTCCGGAGAATGCGGGGGCCCTTCCAATTCTGCTCAATCCAGTCGGTCTGCCACTTGTGATTGTGACCATGAATGTATCCTGCGCAAAGCGGATTATTTGCAAGCAGGCGGCCTATTCCAAGATCTGCCAGCGGATGATGTGCGGCAACAAAGAACGGCCTGTCATAATGCTCAATGGTGGATTTCAGCCATTCAAGTTGTGGTCCGTCAAGCTCGCCCTCGGCAATCCAGGTACTGTTGTCTGCGCCCTGCTTCAGGGAATCCAGCAGAATGATATCCGCAAAACGCCCACTTACAATGCCTGCCAATCTGCCCGGCACAGATGAAGCGGACATATATTCCGGAAAGATTTCCGAAAACTCCTCGCGGCGGTCGTGGTTGCCAAGACAAAGATGCAAATCAATTCCTGCATTCACAATTGGAGCCAGAAGTTCATGTACGCACTCATAATCCTCAACCCTACCGGTACGATACGCCAGATCACCCAGCACAATCACCTTGTCGGGCCTGATTTCCAGAATCCTTGCCACCCTGGCCCTGAGTTTGGCCTCAGTTACGCCGCCTCTGCAGACATGAAGGTCTGAAAGGAATACGTACGTCTGGTCAGTTACCGCCTGATTTGCCACATACTGTCCGGCCTCCAGACCTGAGCTGTTCAGAGAATCCGGGCCGGACACCCCTTTGGAATCAAGTCCGTGACCTTCAGCACTGAGCCAATGCCCCTGAAGCCCGCCTGCACCGCCAGCCATCAGTTTTGCAGGCAGCATCCCGGCAGCACACGCCCCCAGAAATTTTCCCAAAAAGCCTCTCCTGTTCATAGTATCAATGATTTATTCTTTCCACAGCAGATTATTGTTGTTTTACACACACAGTCCCTCGATGCTTTGCAGTTGCCACACAGATGCATACCACTTTCACTGCGTTCCAGTGCCTTGCTGCAACAGCTTTTCCGCTTCCTTTTCCATAGGCATGTATGCAAAACTTGAGTTACTCTTTATCCTTACAAAGATAAAGATAATCACTCAGGCAAGGTGTTTTCTATTCCGGGAATCTTGTTTCTTCCTGCTGAAAGTTCGCTCATTGTGCGGAAGGTTTTCCAATTTTGCATACACCTTCCACACCTTCTTTTCCCAACACGTTACAAATGAGGCACTTCCATTCATTCCCTGAGGAAGGTCTCTGCAATTTGTGTAAACCTTCCGCACACTCCCCTATAGAATTTTACCACGCAAAAGCCATGACGGCTTTGCGCCAGTTGGAATTTATCCAAGTCAAAAATCATCTGGCTCGCACTGCTACAGGGACGTTGATGCTGCAAATAACATACGGTCTCATAAGCACTTGTAGAGCTCATTACAGTACCAGGTGAAGCATTTTGGCCCCTCTTGACACGCTGACCACAGCCAAAGTAAGATGTAGGGCATATTTGTGTGGCAGATGAATTTCGGCTTGGAACTCTGAAAAGTTCAAACTGCAAAAACAAAATTGGCGGATAACAGAAAAAACTCTATATTTGCGGCCACAAACATTGCGGGCGTGTTGTAATTGGTAGCCAAGCCAGACTTAGGATCTGGTGCCTCGCGGCGTAAGGGTTCGAGTCCCTTCGCCCGCACCTCCAGAAAAGCCAACCTATTGGATTACAATAGATTGGCTTTGTTGTTTTCTCTATTTGCACAACGTTTGCACAACCAATTTTCAGAAACCTCATAAACGAACCCGTTTCGCGTTGTGCAAATTTTTCAGGAGGTTGTTCAAAATGATTTCTAATG
>JAZRWT010000213.1:0-3537 GCA_045599845.1 Candidatus Egerieisoma sp.
GAAGCATTCAACAAGAAACTACAGACTGACGGTGAAACATTAACCTCTGCCATTGAAAATCTTGAAAGATACCAGAGGCCCAAAGCAATAATTCATGTGAATGAAATTCCACTCACCGCAACGGGCAAAATTAACAGGCATGCAGCTGAAATCCTGGCGAATCAGGAAGATAAATGATATTATATCAGTCCTGAAAGCAGATTCCATAAAAGGAAACGTCCTGCCTTTCCAATAAGCATAAACAGAAGTGTCCAGAAAGCCGGCGTTCTATAAAAGCCCAGAGCTATGGCAAATACATCGCCCACAACGGGCACCCATGTAAGAAGGGCAAGCCAGATGCCATATCGCTCTACAAGGTGTTTTTGTTTTTCAAGAGTTTCATGCTTTACATGGAAATATTTTTCCAGCCACTTCCATTTGGCTACATAACCCAGATAATATGAGGTGATACCTCCAAGCCAGTTTCCAAGTGTTCCAACGGCAAAACAAGCCAAAGGCTGCTTTGTTACAAGCAGAACGGCAATGTACAGCGCATCGGAACTGAACGGTATCACCGTTGCCGCAAGAAAGCAGCCTATGAAAAGTCCTGTAAGTCCAAGTGTTTCCAATCCAAGCATGAGGCAAATATAAGCAAATGCCTGTCATGCTCACAATTTTCAGAACAGATTTTTGTACAGTATCTGCCAGTCAATGTCCTTGCAGAATCCACTCAGACCGGAATTTTTCTGCATATACTTGTACCAGAAACCTTTATGATTACCTATATTGTTCATTGCAGGAACAGAAAGCTTGGTTCCGTCGAAATGCCTTGCCGGAGCGTTGCTACCTGAATAAATGAAGCTGCTGTTGTAATACCGGCTATCTGAACTGTTGTATTCAATATATGGGTATTCCCTGTCTTTTGTGAAAGTTATGTCATAATCAACATAGTATTCCGTATGTGAATCACCTGCACCGGAATAATGGAATTTTTTACCATCGTATGTATAATCGAATGACAGATCAGAGAACAATGAACTGTCTATGTTCGATCTGTAATGTTTAACACATCTGATAATAAGTTCATCAACGTAAATATAACGGTTCTTTGAAACTGAATTCCTGCTGTCACTCTTGACATAGCTTATGATATACACCATTTCGGCAAACTTGAAATCAATATCGGCACTCGCGCATTCGCTTATGAAATCATTCTCAGTTCCAAGCGCCCCATTGGCTTTTATGTACCTGACTTTTGAGAAGTCACCATCAAGGATTACATTAGCTCTGTAATGACCGTTCAGACTTGTTCCGGGACTTGGATATGAGAATCTGCATTCTTCCCTGTTCCAGAACAATTCGGAAGAAGCCGGAGCTGATACAGAGGACGAAGCACTGCCATCTGTTCCACTGCTTGAATAATCCCTGAACCAGGACATTGAAAGCGATGCCTGGGTAGGACAATCAAACAGTTTTGCGGTATATTGTGTTCCATTGTAATAGTTCATAAGGCAAAGTTGTTCGTTCTGAAGAACTTTCATTGGCTGTTCTATTGTATAGGAACATTCGTCATACGCACTGTGCCCCTTAATCTGAACTTTTATCCTGCCGTGATTTTCAGACAAATCATAATTGTTCAGATAGTCCGCTCGAACGTTGAGCTTTGAATTGGAAAGCTGGGTTGAAAGTCTTTCAGTCGTGGCCGAATAAGTTGAAGAACGTCCGTCACAATAATACAGATTCACTCCCATGGCAGAAGCGTGATCAGGGCTTATGCTGTATTTCACGTCTTGTGCATATCCTGCCTTCAAATCCAGATTGTCTGTATCGAGCTGTATTCCAAGCTTGCTTACAGTCAACGAGCATTCGGCAATGGACATGCCCATTGCCGCTCCTATTACCGCGCGGCCGGTTCCTTTTGATTTCACAACAACTTCGTTACGGTTTACGGAAACTATTTCAATGCAATCTTCGCCTGAGAGTATCTTAACATCAGGCACCTGACCCTGCGGAGCATTCATTTTTGAAAATGCAATACTTCTCATCTCGAACTCATCATTGTTGAGGTACCATAAAGGAACGCTGCTTTCCGCAAATGCTATTTCATAAGGATATGGAGCCAGGTTCACGGATATCCTGGCACTGGCTGACTTAAGAGTCCCGTCAGTTGTCTGTGCACTCAGAAGTGCAGAACCGTTGGCGAGTCCGTAAATTTTAAATGGTCCTCTATTGTCATCCATTTCATTGAGTTGTGCAAGGGAAAGCATTGTTTTTCCATCCGCTGTGGAAAATCCCGCAATCCCCGGTTCGGAAATGTTCCAAAGCAGATGTTTGCTGGAAACATCATCGGGATGAAGAATTGCCTTGAAAGGAACCATCTCATTTTCACCTAATTCAGTTTTGTCAATTTCCAAGGAAATTCCTGTAGCCAATGTTTCCAGACCGTCTGTTACAACACGCCAGCTGACTTCATCCACACCGCCCTCGGCTGAGAACTTGAGAATCACGTCATACACGCTGTTCCTCTCCACAGAAAAATCGGACGCATTCTTACCCGGATACAATCTGTAGATAATCTCGCCCCTCTTCCTAGGCGAGCTGTAACGGCCCTTCACGCATATATACGTGCACAAATCATTGTACTTGCTGGACAGAGGGAAAAACTTATGCATCTGCGAATCATTGTTTGGCAGAAGGTTTCCCTGCACATTCTCATAACAATAGAAGACCATTCTATCATCAGGGCCTGCTGGTGCCAAGGAATAGGCACTGCTCTGGCATTTCATAGTTTCATCAGGTGTATTTGTCTTGAAATAATACACTTGCGATGGTATATTCACGATACTTGCTTCCAGTATTTCCAAGGAGACATCCGGATTCAATTTTGACACATCGAAGGAAAGCCCTATTCTGGCAGTCATGCGCCTGAAATCCAGTTTGACCTTGTAGCCGGTATCAGTTGATTCGAAAGGAGCACTTGCTGTCATTATCAGTCTTGGAGAGCCTTCTACCTCACTGTTCAGGCCACCGCTTGAGCCGTTCGTATAAAGCAGGTTCCTTATTCCGTCCTCGCTTGCAGGAACAGGGCTTATTTCCTTTCCGTTTGCTATTGCGTACATAGTGTATTTTGAACCAAGGGCGATACTCATATCTATTGTTACCTTGGAACCGGAACTGCAATTCCCACTTTCAACCAGAAAGCCCTTGGAATCATATACATAATAATGGAAGTGTGTTATGAAATCTTCTACATTCCTATATGCAGAGTGCTCATATTCAGAACTTTTGGTTGCAAGCCCAGGAGCATTGAATTCGACTTCCACACTCACCGGTGCGGCAGGATTACCATTGTCCGACACTTCCTCGAATTCCAGTTCCTCGGGAACTGAACAGGACAGCAATACCACGCATGCAGCAAGTGCATACACAAAAAACATTATTCTTTTCATAATCAAAATTCGATTTTGTACGGCGGACACTCTGTCCAATCGTTTATTGTCACTGAAATCACATTGAAGGAATAGTCCAGGCTGAAGGTAAGTCGGAGGCCAAGCGGTC
>JAZRWT010000214.1:0-2631 GCA_045599845.1 Candidatus Egerieisoma sp.
GATCTGTCTTTATCTTTTTCAGAGCATTGTTCAGGCATTCGGAAGTACGCATTGTGTTTATGATTTCACCTCTGCGTATGCCGGATGATTTCTCAACTGCGCCGGCCAGAAGTCTTGCGCCATGATCTCCTTTCTGCCCAACGAACACTTTAATATTGCTCGTTCCAGGGTCTATCACTGCTATCAAATTATTGTTTCCCATATATCATCAGTTTTTTTTGTTCAAAACACATACAATCTGATTGTTGTACTTGAGATTTATCTCCTTGTATCTTTCCCAGCCCCAAACTGGAGCTATCTGCTTGTAGAAGGCCATGAGCTTTTCAAATTTTGCCTGAACGGAATGGAGGTTCCCGAAAATTATTTTTGCATTGCCAACCTGGGTGTACAGCTCCAGATCTCCGTTCCCGTTCACATACATCTGCTCAATCATGGAATTCCAGAATGGATTGCTGCTGATATAAGACACAAGAGCAATCATTTCCTTCATCCAGCCATCTTTGTCTTTGTAAGACAGTCCCTTGCCGGTATCGGTTATTTTGATTGGAATATTACCGCTGACTATTGGCAGGCATACCGCGGTCAAATTCTCAATAGGGTAAATATATGCCGTTTGATCT
Organism: Candidatus Egerieisoma sp.; assembly: GCA_045599845.1. GTDB lineage: Bacteria > Bacteroidota > Bacteroidia > Bacteroidales > UBA932 > Egerieousia. Next base: position 621 of record JAZRWT010000214.1, read on the forward strand.
GCATAATATGAGCCATGCAAAGTTTCAATCCTAAGAACAGGCTGGCGTTGTTCTATTTCAATTCTCAGCACGCCGCTTCTTGTGACTGTAACCTGGACATCCTTTATTGTACTCTGCGATTTGAGGTAATTTTCAATCTCGCCAAGTTTGAGTGAATTCACGCGCAAGCCTTCCGGATTACCGAAATGTGAATAATATATCCTGCGTACTACGTCCTTGTCCAGGAATTTTATCCGTGCGCTGTCTTTCAGCAAAATATCCACCCTTCTCACAATCTCGTTCCTGCTTGCGGAGGCGGAAATGCTGGATACGGAAATAAAGTATGTCACAACAATCGCACCAAGGACGGCAATGGTCAAATATTTCAATATGGTTTTGAGCATAATGCTTTTATCTTGTCAATATATCTGTCAATGTCTCCTGCACCGAATGTTACAAGCACGTCTGTGTCACGCGTTGCAAGGAGGTCCATAAGTTCCTCTTTGTTTGTCAGGACCTTGTCCTGAATATTTATCCTGTTGAAAATCAATTCAGAACTTACTCCAGGAATGGCTTCTTCACGTGCAGGATATATATCAAGGAGTATTACGCTGTCTGCCAGAGAGAGGCTTTGTGCGAACTCGTTGGCAAAATCCCTTGTCCTTGTAAATAAATGGGGCTGGAATATTGCGCAGACCTTCCTGCCAGGAAACATTTCCCTTATGGATTTGAGTGCACTGGCTATCTCTTCCGGATGATGGGCGTAATCGTCTACATAAACCTTCTTTGCTGTGTTCACGTGAACGTCGAGCCTCCTTTCGGCGCCACTGAAAGAAGACAGGGCTTCCCAGACTTTGGCAGGCGATATCCCTCCAAGAATTGCCGCTGCCGCAGCGGCAATGCTGTTTTCAACCTGAATTATTCCAGGAACGCCAAGTTTGCATCCATGAATCTCACCTGATGGATGCCTGAAAGTGAATTCATAATACCCGCCTTCCTTGAGTGTGAGGTTCTCCGCATGGAAATCAGCAGGTCCGTTTATGCCGTATGACCAAATTCTTGCACTTACATTCACCCTGTCCAGTTTCACCCCTTTCTTTATAATAAGATGTCCGGTGCACTTAACTTGAGAAGCAAACTGCGCGTATGCTTCAAGAACTTTTTCGTGTGTGCCGTAAATGTCAAGATGGTCTGCGTCCGTGGCTGTGATTACCGCAACGTTTGGAAACAGCTGCAGGAATGAACGGTCGAATTCATCTGCCTCAGCTACAAGAACCTTGTTTTTGCTAAGGAGGAGATTGGTATGATAGTTCTTGGAAATACCTCCCAGAAAAGCATTGCATCCATGGCCGGACTGCGTGAATATGTGCGCCAGCATGGTGCTGGTAGAGGTCTTTCCATGAGTTCCAGCAACCGCCAGGGTAAATGAGTTGGATGCAATTTCACCAAGTGCTTTCGAACGTTTTATTACCTTGTAAGCTTTCTCCCTTACATATACCATTTCCTCCATATTTTCACTCACTGCAGGAGTGTAGATTACAAGGGTCTGGTTTATGTCCTGGGGTATGGCGCTGCAATCCGGGCTGAAATGTATTTCAATGCCTTCCGATACAAGTGCATCTGTAAGTTTTGACGGGGTCCTGTCGTATCCGCTTACATTATATCCCAGATTATTGTAATAGCGTGCTATGGCACTCATGCCAATTCCACCTATGCCTATGAAATATGCATTCTTCATTTTACCTGTCTGTTTTTCTGAACCAGTTCAAAACATTTTTCGGCTATTTCCTCGGCAGCGTTACGTTTTGCCAATGCCATAATATTGGTGCTGAGTTCCTTTATCCTTGCTTCATTCAACATCAAGCTGTCAACCTTGTAGGCCAATTCCATGGTTGCCTCCGAATCCTTTACAATCATTGCCGCATTTGCATTGACAAGGGCCATTGCATTATGTGTCTGTTGGTCTTCCGCCACTACAGGAGATGGTACGAAAATCGTGCATTTGCCTGGAGTGCAAAGTTCGGAAATCGTG
>JAZRWT010000215.1:0-20779 GCA_045599845.1 Candidatus Egerieisoma sp.
GCAATTCTTCGCAGTTCATTCGCAAGTTTTCGCATTCCAGCAAGTTTGCGCCCTCCGCTAGGCCGCTGATGCGGTTTTTTCTTTTATTGGGACTCTGTCCCAAACCCTGCCTGTTCCAGGCGCTCCTGGGCTATACCGAACCTGCTGCTTTCCGCAACTCTTCGCAATCTTTTCGCAAGTTTTCGCATTCCGCAGGTTCGCGCCCTCCGCTAGGCCGCTGATGCGGCCTTGGTTACCAAGCGGCCGAGAAAACGGCAGAATCTCGGACACTCGGAGCATTCCGGCCGAGAAATGAGCATATTTTCGGCCAAATGGCAAAAATTTCCACGTTTCGCCGAGAAATCGCCGATATTTCGGCCGCTTGGCAGAAAACATCCGAAAAAGTGCCTGTTTTTCGGCCGCGGCTCAGCACGTCGGTTCGGTTGCGTTTTATCAATGATAATGACGGACGATATTGTTGAACGAAAGGGGCAGGCAACAGCATTCATGCACGCCAGTTCCATGCGAATCACAGTAACATTCATTGAGCCGGCCACAATTTGCGCAATATTGTGGACACGAACAGCAATTTGTCCACAAATGGCCATGATTTGTGGATAAACAGATGAAATTGCTCAGTTTTTCCACAAAAACATTGATTTTGTGGCCGTTTCATCATTGTTGTCCACAATAACACGATTTTTGTGGCCGGTTGGCTGGCTGGTTGTTTCGTCCGTTGTTTGTGCCAAAGCTGCTTGCACTGGCTCTGCTGAGTGCAGTGCAATGGTGCCTGTTGCCGGCAGGCCCCTCATTTTGATGTGAACCCTAAAGGTTGGATGGTTTTTATACTTTTGTTTAGCTCAACGATTGCCGACTTTTGAACAGCTTTTCACAAAGATAGTTTTTCCCCGGATTGCAGCAGACAAGTGCGATCAGCGCACACTGCAAGCAGCTTTGGCGGACATGATGACACTCTTGTCTATCCAAAACCTGATTACCTTGGTAGCCATGCTCAATACAAGTTGTTCAGGGGGTATTGAGCATACCTGGTCTTCTAACTGATTGATAATCAGTGGTGCATTATTCGTCATCATGCTCAATACCCTTCAGCTATGTGGTATTGAGCACACTTGCTCCCGTGGAACGAAGATATTGGCAACAGCGGAAGCGCAAACGGAGCCCTTGAAAGTTCCATACAGCGCTTCCAGCTGTAGCCGCTGGCTTGGGTATAAGGCCGGCGGCGGTGCCACAATGCTTCTGCCTCATTTATTTATCAATTCGCCGCTACGTTCCGTACAGGATTATGCCATATCCTGTACAGAATGCTAGCTTTTGCTTGTTCGGTACAGGATTTGCCCTTTTTCTGTACGAAATGCTCACGCTTTGCAGTTTCTGAGCAGTTTTGGCCCCTCAACCTGCTCGTTTAGCGGGAATCTTGCTTGTTCCGAGCATATTTGGCCCCTTGATCTGCTCGTTTTGTTGTGGCGTTGAGTAATTTTTTGAATTTGCAAAAAAGAGTTACCTTTGACAGTTTTTTATACATATATTTTAATGAAAGATATTGAAAATCAGTTGAGATCTGCCAGCCGCAAGGCATCAGACAGAAGCGTACGTTCAGCCGGGAGAGGCTCAATGTTCGCAGGTTCAGAAAGTTTGGAGAGTTTTGATGAAGAAAGACCAAGAGCAAGAAGGTCTTTCAGGAGTGAAGAGTCAGCAGAAGATAGACCAAGAACCAGGAGAAGTCCTCGCCGGGAAGGTTCCGATGAGGAAAGACCAAGAGCAAGAAGGTCATTCAGGAGTGAAGAGTCAGCAGATGAGAGGCCAAGAACCAGGAGAAGCCCTCGCAGAGAAGGTTCCGATGAGGAAAGACCAAGAGCAAGGAGGTCTTTCAGGAGTGAGGAGTCATCAGATGAGAGGCCAAGAACCAGGAGAAGCCCTCGCAGGGAAGGTTCCGATGAGGAAAGACCAAGAGCAAGAAGATCATTCAGAAGCGAGGAGTCCGGTGCTGTAAGGAAGCCAAGAACAAGGAAACCGTTCTCAGAAGAAGATGAACGCGAAATAAGGAAACCGAGGGAAGAAAAACCTGTTGCTAAAAAGAAAAGAACTTCTGATGATGAAGTTGAAAGGTTGAACAAGTTCATTTCAAACAGTGGTGTCTGCTCACGCCGTGAGGCCGACGAATATATAAAGGCAGGTTTGGTAAGTGTTAACGGTGTTATTGTCACTGAACTGGGAACAAAGGTCAGAATGGGTGATGATGTACGTTTCAACGGTGAGAGACTAAGAGGGGAGGAGAAGGTTTACATCCTTATGAACAAGCCAAAGGATTATGCTACAACAGTAAGTGATCCTCATGCAGACAAGACTGTCCTTCAACTCATTGAAAACAAATGCAGTGCAAGGGTATATCCTGTGGGCAGGCTTGACAAGGCAACAACAGGCGTTCTGCTGATTACAAACGATGGCGATCTTGCGGAAAAACTCACACATCCTTCATACGAGAAGAAGAAAATATATCAGGTGACACTTGACAGGAATTTCAAGGCCAATGATTTCAGCCAGCTGCTTGATGGCATCACACTTGAAGACGGCCCTATTGCAGCTGATGAACTGTCTTATGTTGGTGAGGACAAGTCAGTGGTTGGAGTTGAGATTCATTCCGGAAGAAACAGGATTGTGAGAAGAATGTTCGAGCATCTTGGATATAAGGTCAAGAAACTTGACAGGGTTTATTTTGCAGGCCTTACCAAGAAGAATCTCAGACGTGGCGCATGGCGTTTCCTTACAGAGCAGGAGATTTCAATGCTCAAGATGAATTCTTACAAGTAATAGTACAAGTATGGGACACAAGGCTGGTTTCGTAAATATAATAGGCAATCCTAATGTTGGAAAGTCAACTCTCATGAACGCTTTTGTGGGAGAGAAGCTTTCAATAGTTACGGCAAAGGCCCAGACTACCAGGCACAGAATCATGGGTATAGTGAACGGAGATGACTATCAGATGGTTTTTTCCGATACTCCAGGTATTCTCAAGCCAAGCTATATGCTCCAGCAGAGCATGCTTGATTTCGTTGACGGCGCCATTGGGGACGCGGACATCATACTTTATGTTACCGATGTTGTGGAGAAGGCCGACAAGAACATTGAGTACGTTGAGAAACTCAATAAAGTTGATTGTCCTGTTCTTCTGGTCATAAACAAGATTGATGAGTCTTCACAGGAGGAAGTGCTTTCCTTGGTGGCGAAGTGGCATGAACGTGTTCCAAAGGCCGAGATTTTTCCGGCCAGTGCAAAGGAGAAGTTCAATCTTGATACAATATTCAACCGTATACGCGAACTGCTCCCGCAGCAGCCGCCTTGGTATGACAAGGATGTGTTCACGGACAAGAGCATGCGCTTTTTTGCATCTGAAATAATACGTGAGAAGATTCTTTTGAATTACAGTCAGGAAATCCCGTATTGCACTGAGGTTGTGATTGAAAGTTTCAATGAAGGGGAGGATATGTACAGGATTGAGGCCGTGATAAATGTGATGCGCGAGTCTCAGAAGGGAATACTTATAGGGCCTAAAGGTATGGCACTCAAGAAAGTGGGTATTCAGGCCAGAAAGGACATGGAGGATTTCTTCCAGAAAAAGATATTCCTCAGCATGTTCGTGAAGGTTGATGCCGGATGGCGCGAGAACAAGAAGGAGCTCAAGAAGTTCGGGTACATTCAATGATGCATTTCACAGCTGTGGAGTGGGAAAAGGCAAGGATGGCGTACAAAAAAGATTGCGGAACTATCGGCAGTGAAAAATGAATATTAATTAGAAAGTTCAGAGGAGATAAAGATGGCAGAGGATTTTGATGATATTGAATTGGTTGAGGAAGAGGGAAAGCAGGAGGAAAGCAGGTTCAGCAAGTTTACCGCCGATACTTCCGGAAGCAAGTACAAGCTTACGGGAATGTATCAGGACTGGTTCCTGGATTATGCTTCATACGTTATTCTGGAAAGGGCGGTTCCGCACATTACAGACGGTCTGAAGCCCGTACAGAGGCGTATCCTTCACGCAATGAAGATGATAGACGACGGCCGTTTCAACAAGGTTGCCAATATCATTGGACAGACCATGCAATACCACCCGCACGGAGACGCTTCAATAGGGGAGGCACTGGTACAGCTGGGGCAGAAGGAACTCCTGATTGATTGTCAGGGTAACTGGGGCAATATTCTCACTGGCGACAGTGCCGCGGCTCCACGTTATATTGAGGCACGTTTGAGCAAGTTCGCGCTTGACGTTGTTTTCAATCCCAAGACAACCGAGTGGATGAGTTCGTATGACGGCAGGAATCAGGAACCTGTGAATCTGCCTGTGAAATTCCCGCTTCTGCTGGCCCAGGGAGCTGAAGGCATTGCCGTTGGACTTGCCTCAAAGATTCTCCCGCATAATTTCAGCGAACTTATCGACGCAGCGATTCTGTATCTGAAGGGCGAGGAATTCCAGATATTTCCTGACTTCCCTACAGGCGGTCTCATGGATTGCTCGAAATACAACAACGGTCTTCGTGGAGGAACAATAAGAGTCAGGGCAAGGATAGGGAAGATTGACAAGAAGACCATTTCCATAACGGAAATTCCTTTTGGCAAGACAACAGCTACCATTATTGACAGCATCATTAAAGCTTCTGAAAGGGGCAAGATAAAGATCAGGAAAGTTGATGACAATACGGCCAAGCATGCCGAGATTGTAATAACCCTTCCTAATGACGTTTCTCCTGACAAGACAATAGACGCCTTGTATGCGTTCACGGACTGCGAGGTGTCCATTTCTCCTAATTCATGCGTGGTAATGGACAAGCACCCGCATTTCATGGGAGTTGACAGGATTCTCAAATACAATGTGGATTACACTAAGTGTCTGCTTCAGACCGAGCTGGAGATAAAGCTTGGTGAACTTGAAGATGAATGGCATTATTTCTCACTTGAGAAGATATTCTTTGAGAACAGGGTCTATCGTCTGTTGGAGAACGATTCAAGAAGCTGGGAAGTTCAGCTGGATGAGATTTACAGGCGTATGCTCGATTTCCAAAGTCTTGTGCTGAGGCCTATCACTATGGATGACATCAACAAACTGGTTGAAAAGCCTGTGCGCAAGATATCGAAGTTCGATGTGAAGGAAGTTGAAAACAAGCTTGCGAAACTAGAAGCGGAGATTGCCAGGGTGAAGAAGGACCTTTCCGATATGATTGCTTTTACAATCAAGTATTACAAGGCTCTGAAAACCAAATACGGAGAGAATCATCCAAGACTTACAGAGATCTGCAGCTTCGAGAATATTGAGGCCACCAAAGTGGCGGCATCGAACGCCAGACTGTATTTCAACAGGGCGGAGGGTTTTGTTGGAATGGACCTCAAGAAGGACGAGGATGCTGAGTTCATCTGTGATTGCTCTGACATTGACGATGTCATAGTATTCACCAAGGACGGTAAGTTCAAGGTGTCAAGAATCACAGACAAGGCATTCTTTGGCAAGAACATAATATATGCCGGTATTTACGTTAAGAACGACAACAGAACAATCTACAACGCTGTTTACAGAGATGGCAAGGCAGGCAACGTATATGTGAAGAGATTCACTGTGCCGGCAGTCACGAAAGACAAGGAATATGACCTCACGGCCGGTTCCCCTGATTCCAGCGTCCTTTGGTTCACAGCCAATCATAATGGCGAGGCCGAAGTGATAAAGGTCATGCTCAGACCGAATCCAAAGGTCAAGAAATTGATTTTCGAGTACAATTTTGCCGAACTTGCCGTAAAGGGACGTGCCGCAAGAGGCAATACGCTCACCAAACACTCAGTTCATAAGATACAGCTTAAGTCAAAAGGAGTTTCAACCATTGGCGGCAAGAGAATATGGCTCGATACAGATGTCAACAGACTCAACGATCAGGGACACGGCATGCTTCTGGGCGAATTCCATGGCGGTGACCAGATACTTGCAGTGTTCAAGGATGGAACCTACTACACAACAAATTTTGACCTTAGCAACAGATATCAGGGCGATATTGAACTCATCTGCAAATTTGATGAAACCAAAACATACAGTGTCCTCTACTGCGATGGTGAAACAAAATTCATTTATGTGAAACGTTTCAGCTTTGAGAAATCGGACAACATGCCGCAGAGCTTCATATCGTCTGCGAAAGCTTCTTCTCTTATAGCAATCACCTCCTGGGACGAGGCCAAGATGGAAGTGGTGTATGGTGGAAGGCATGAGGGACGTGGAAGTGAAATCATAGATGTTTCCGAGTTCATTGGCAAGAAGGGCTTCAGGGCAAAGGGCAAGCGCGTTTCATATTACGATGTAGCTCGCGTTGGATTCATGCCTGAACCTGAAGAGGAACTTGAGGAGGAAACAATGGTTCCGGCAGAGCTGGAAGAAGAAGCTGTGAACGAGCCTGCAGGAGAAAAGTCCACGGGTGTTGAAAAGGATGGCGGTAAAAGAGAAAGCATAGTTGCAGGCAACGGCAGGATAAACATTGACGAACCGGTGCTCTTTGACGATGACACGCTAACCTTGTTCTAACGGACACATGATAATAGCACTTTGTGGATATATGGGTGCAGGAAAGAGCACAGTTGGCAGGTATCTGGCAAACTTGCTTTATGCTCCTTTCGTGGATCTTGACGAATATATCTGCCAGCAAGCCGGCAAAAGCATTCCTGAAATCTTTGCCGAATCAGGCGAAAGCGCTTTCCGCGCTCTGGAACAGAAATGTTTGCAGGAGTTGCTCTGCAAATATGGTTCGGATTGTGAGCTCAAGATGCCTGAATCAATGGTTGCCAAAGGACTGGAAGAAGAATTCGAGACCATTGACCATGAAGTGGGAAAAATATCGTGTGTGATTTCCGTTGGCGGAGGGACACCGACAAATCCCGCATGTGCGCAGATGCTACGGACTCAAACACTCTGTTTCTATCTTAAGGCATCTTTGGAGTCTGTACAGAAAAGGCTTTGGAAGAACCATGCACAACGTCCCTTGCTGGAAGGGAAAGGCAGGAAAGAACTGAATGAATACGTTTCATCCATGATTGCCGAGCGCGAACCCGCCTATCTTGCCTGCTCCAGAAGCATAATCAGCACAGAGAACAAATCAATATCCGACATTGCCCTTGAAATAGCAAATTTCTGAGAATATTACAATCGGTTCCAGTGTATGTCGTATGGGTAGTGGATTCCGGTGAGAAAGAGGGCGTTGCCGGGGACGGAACTTCCTGCGGCGCAACGGTTGTGAGACTGGAGCATTTCGCAAATCCATTCCGGTTTGCGGCGGCCGGTGCCAACTTCCAGAAGCGAGCCTACCATTGCCCTTACCATGTTGCGTAAAAACCTGTTCGCCCTTACTTCAAAGACGTAGCGGTGTGTTTCATCCATTGAATTATTGGAACATAGGAAGTGGGCAGGGACGGTACGGGAATCCAAAGGTGTCCAGAGTGCTTTGCTGACCGTGCAGATGGAGTTGGTGTTTCCGCCGTGCAGCTTTTCCAATGATGAGAAATCCTGCTGGCCAATGAAATATTGCGCAGCCTGATTCATCTTGTCAATGTCAAGATTGCGCGCGCTTACAAAATGAGAGAATTGTTGGGCAAAGGGGTCCTTGTAAGTGTGGATGTGATATCTGTAGCATCTTTGATCTGCGTCAAATCTTGCGTGAGCGTCATCATTTACGCGGGAAATTGCGGAAATTGCTATTTCTTTTGGTAGAATGGCATTTAATTTGTAGCAAAAATACGCTGGCTTGAAAGCAATCGGGAGAGTGGTGTTGAAGTGGGCAATGTAGTTTATGGCGTTTACGCCAGTGTCCGTGCGTCCGGCTCCGGTTACTTTGATATCCTCCTTGAGCAATACGGAAAGTGCATTCTGCAGTTGCTCCTGAACTGAAACGGCGTTGTCCTGAATCTGCCAGCCACAGAACGGGGCTCCGTTGAAAGAAAGAGATATAAAGTAACGCATTGTGTCTTATCTTTGATGTTTGCAAAGGTAATACCGGTTGGTTGGAATTGCAAGTGCAGCCAAGAGCATGAAGAGCCTGCAGGAAGGAATGACGGGGGTGCCTGTAAGAATGTTGACATATAGGATTGGACGTTGCGTAATTGAATGAAAATTATATAAATAAAACAAATATCAAATGGAGAGCGTTAACATTAAAGAATTGAATGACAGGATTCAGAAGGAGAGCGCTTTCGTGGATATCATATCCATGGAAATGAACAAGGTGATTGTTGGACAGAAACATCTTGTTGAATCACTCCTCATTGGAATGCTGGCAGACGGACATATCCTTCTGGAAGGTATGCCTGGTTTGGCAAAAACTTTGGCAATCAACACTTTGGCAAATATTGTGGATGCCAAGTTCAATAGAATTCAGTTTACTCCGGACCTTTTGCCGGCCGATGTCATAGGAACACTCATATACAGTCAGAAGAGCGAGACTTTCCAGGTGAAGCAGGGTCCTGTATTTGCCAATTTCGTTCTTGCAGATGAAATCAACCGTTCTCCTGCAAAGGTTCAGTCAGCACTTCTGGAGGCAATGCAGGAAAGGCAGGTTACCATAGGTGACATGACATATCCTCTTCCAAAGCCTTTCCTTGTAATGGCTACGCAGAACCCGGTTGAGCAGGAAGGAACATATCCGCTTCCTGAAGCGCAGGTGGACAGGTTCATGCTCAAGGTGGTGGTTACCTATCCTAAGAAAGAGGAGGAGAGAATGATTATCCAGATGCACAACAGCGGCAATTTCCCTAAGGCATCCGCAGTCCTCAAACCTGAGGATATCGTAAGGGCACGCAGCGTTGTGAAGGATGTTTACATGGACGAGAAAATCCAGAAATACATTGTTGACATTGTCTTTGCAACCAGGAACCCTGAAGAGTACGGTCTTGGACAGTACAAGGACCTCATAGCTTACGGAGCTTCCCCTAGAGCAAGTATTTCACTGGCGATGGCAGCGAAAGCCTACGCTTTCATCAAGAGAAGAGGCTATGTTGTACCTGAGGATGTAAGAATAGTTAGCGAGGACGTACTCCGCCATAGAATAGGCCTCACATACGAAGCAGAGGCAGAGAATGTGAAGACTGAGGATATCATCACAGAAATTATAAATAAAGTTGAGGTTCCATAGCAGAGACCAGCAATAGATATCAGTAATGGAGAACGATCTTTTAAAGAGAGTAAGGAAGATTGAGATAAAAACCAAGTCCCTAAGTCACCAGATCTTTGCCGGAGAGTATCATTCAGCATTCAAGGGCAGGGGTATGGCTTTCAGCGAGGTCCGCGAATACCAGTACGGTGATGACGTGAGGAACATGGACTGGAATGTCACGGCCCGTTTGCGCAGTCCTTTTGTTAAGGTGTACGAGGAGGAAAGGGAACTTACCGTTGTTCTGCTGATTGATGTAAGTTCATCAGGAATCTTTGGCACCGCTTCAAGAAGCAAACGTGAAATGATATCGGAAATAGCCGCCACGCTTTCCTTCTCAGCTTCCGCAAACAATGATAAGGTTGGTGCGCTGTTCTTCAGTTCAAAGGTAGAAAAATTCATACCTCCAAAAAAGGGCAGAAGCCATCTGCTCATGATAATAAGGGAGTTGCTTGAATTCAAGCCGCAGAATGAAGGAACGGACATTTCGCAGGCTCTGCGCTTCCTTACCAACGCAATTAAGAAAAAATGCAACGCTTTTCTTCTGAGCGACCTTCTTGACGTTAATCAGGACGCCACGCCACGCTACGATGAGGCACTTAAGATTGCGGTAAACAGGCACGATATTTCAGTAATAAACGTATTCGACCGCAGAGACCGCGAACTTCCTGACGTTGGTCTGATAAGGGTCAAGGACAGCGAAAGCGGCCGTACTTTCATTGCAGATACTTCCAGCCGCCGTTTCCGCAACAGCTATGGCGAATGGAACAGGCAGGTGGCTGAAAAATCGTCTATGCTTTTCCGCCGTTACAATGTAAGCAATGTAAGCGTGGCCACAAACGGTGATTATGTGAAAGCTTTGCTTATGCTCTTTGCAGGCAAGTGATACAATCTCAGTTGAATGAATATTGGCAAAACATGGGAAAAGGTGTTGTGGAATTGCAAAATGAATGAAGAAAGATAATGAAATGTAAATTTTTACATAATGGAACTATATGGAGCATGACTTTGGCTCTGGGCATAGCATTGCTGCTGGCATTGCCTGTGACTCTTGAAGCCCAGGTGAAGAGTTCCTCCCTGAACAGGGATTCAATAATGATTGGAGATCAGGTAGTCTGGAAAAGCATCATTGATCTGCCTGAATGCGATTCACTTGTTGTTGAACCTTATTCCAGGATATTGGCGGAGGATACTGTAGCCAACAAGCTTGAAGTTGTTGCTGAATTTGTACTTGACACTGCAAAGCTCAAGAAACTGGCAGGTGAAATAGAGGCCAAGGTGATTATAACTTCATTTGACAGCGGAAGTTTTGTTCTGCCTCAACCGCAGATAGCTTATTTCAAGAACGGTGATATCCATTACATTGATTTTGGCAGGACTCCAAAAATCGATGTGAATACTATTCAGGTTGACACCACAGGTTTTGAGGCAAGACCTATAAAGGGGCAGGTGAGGTATCCGGTTACGTTCAAGGAAGTTCTGCCGTGGATAATAGGCGCTATTGTTCTTGCCGCCTTGATATGGTCCGGTATAGGACTTGTCAGGAAAATACTCAGGAAGAGAGCCCAAGCAAAGGTCCAGGATCCTCCGCATGTTGTTGCACTGAGAGAACTTGAGAACATACGTCAGAAGAATTTGTGGCAGAGCGGCAAGGAAAAGGAGTTCTATTCCAATGTTACTGAAACATTGAGAAAATACATTGAAAGGATGTACGGTGTGAGCGCCCTTGAGAAAACCACTTCCGAGATATTCCAGGAACTTCAGCAAACCGATGTGCAGCAGGCCAGATATGATGAACTCCATGAATTGTTCCAGATGGCGGACCTCGTTAAATTTGCCAAGATGTCTCCTGAAAAGGAGGAGAACGAGAACGCAATACCTGTTTCAGTGAGGTTCGTGAATGACACCTATGAGCAGTTCCTTGAAAAGCAGGCAGCGGCCGAGGCTGCAAAACGGGCCAGGACTGATGCCGGGAATCCCGCAGGAAAGCAGGATGCCGAAGCTGGAAAGGTGAAGGGTTCCGCAGGAAATAACCATCGCAGTGGAGAAAAAGAATAAAAGAGTAAGGAGGAGAGAAAATGTTTTTTGAATATCCGAATCTGCTGTGGCTGCTGCTCTTGTTAATTCCTCTGATTGCACTCTATGTGTACAGGGAACTCAAGGGGCTGAGGCCTTATATGCTTGTTTCATCAATCATTCCTTGGAAGTTCAGTGCAGGCTGGTTCAACCGCATACTCCTGCATGTCCCTTTCGCCTTGAGAATGATAGCTCTTGCGGCTATCATAGTTGCCATTGCGCGTCCGCGTTCAAGTTCCGCATTTGAAAGGATAGACACAGAAGGCATTGACATCATGCTGGCACTTGACGTTTCAACCAGTATGCTCGCCCGTGACTTCACCCCGGACAGAATAAACGCAGCAAAGGAAATAGCCATAAAGTTCATATCGGAACGTCCTTCGGACAGAATAGGAATTGCTGTCTTTGCCGGCGAAAGTTACACCCAGTCTCCCCTCACAACAGACAGGGCAACGCTTATCAATCTTATGAAGGAAGTTGATTGCGGTATAATTGAAGACGGCACAGCAATAGGCAACGGACTGGCAACGGCAGTGGCCCGCCTGAAGGATTCCGACTCTAAAAGCAAGGTTGTGATACTGCTCACCGATGGTGTGAACAACACAGGTGAAATAACACCGCAGATGGCAGCAGAAATAGCAAAGACCTATGGCATAAGGGTTTATACCATAGGCGTTGGAGCTATGGGCACGGCTCCTTATCCTGTTCAAACGCCATTTGGTATTGAACTGCAGCAGATTGAGGTTGAAATTGACGAGCCGTTGCTTGAAAATATTGCAGAACAAACAGACGGCAAGTATTTCAGGGCAACCGACAATACGAAACTGCTTGAAATTTATTCAGAGATAAACAAACTTGAAAAGAACAAGACATTGGTTGATTCGTTCCCTGTATATAAGGAACTTTTCATGTGGTTCGCTCTTGTGGCTCTTGCCGCACTAGCAGCTGAATTGTTCCTCAAGTGGTTTGTTATCAGGGAAATGCCGCAATAGGAGGGAAGAGAAATGATAATTTTTGCACAGATACAATATTTGCTTCTGGTTCTTCTGGTACCCGTATTGTTTTTGCTTTACTGGTTCAAGCGCAGGAACCAAAGACGCCGTATGTCCAAACTTGGAGATCGGGAACTTGTTGAAAGGCTTATGCCTGACAGACCTCATGGCAAGGGATACCTAAAACTTGTATTCTTTTCCTTGGCCTGGATTTTCTTTTGCATAGGACTTGCGCGCCCTCAGATAGGTGCCCGTTTGAAGGAGAACAGCCGCAAGGGTTCTGAAATTGTGATAGCCCTTGACGTTTCAAATTCCATGATGGCTCAGGACTATTCTCCTAACAGACTTGAAAGGGCCAAGCTGGCCATATCGAGATTGGTTGACAAACTGTCCGGGGACAGGATTGGTCTGATAATATTTGCAGGTGAGTCTTTTGTTCAGTTGCCTATAACCACTGATTATGTTTCCGCTAAAATCTTCCTCAAAACCATTTCTCCGGAAAGCATTCCTGTACAGGGAACCGCACTTGCAGATGCCATAAGAACAGGAATGAGAAGCTTCAGCGGTGAGGGCCAGATGGGTCAGGGAAACAAGGCTGTAATTCTTATAACAGACGGAGAGAACCATGAAGATGATCCGATTATTGCCGCAAAGGAGGCTGCACAGGAGGGAATCAAGGTATTCACCATTGGAGTTGGAACCCCTGAAGGCAAGCTTATCCCACTGGGCGATGGTTCATTCATGAAGGACCGTGACGGCAACAATGTAGTTACCAAGCTGGATGAAAGCACACTGATGGAAATAGCCCAGGCAGGGGACGGCGCATACGTGCGTGCCGGAAATACCGAATTCGGGCTCAATCCTATTATTGATGAGTTGAAGGAACTTGAGAATCAGGAATTCAATTCTCAGGTTTTTGAAGATTTTGATGAACAGTATATGTACTTCTTTGCAGTGGCATTGTTCTTTTTCATACTTGAACTTTTATTGGGCAGCCGTGCCACCAAACGCAGGCTCTTTTCAATTGCGCTTCTTTTATTCATGTGTTCATCCTTTGTGCCGGCAATGGCGCAGACAGACAGGCACGAGGTCCGCAAGGGTAACCGTTATTTCAATAAGAACAATTTCAAGGAAGCGGAGGTTGAATACCGCAAGGGCCTTATAAAGGATTCATTGTCGCTGGCATCAAACTACAATCTTGCATCGGTCCTGTATCTTGCAGACGATGCAGACAATGCTTTGAAAAACCTGGAGGCAGTTAAGGATACGGTTTCTAGAATTGACAATCATATAGACTGGAAGAAAGGCAAGGCTGTGAACAGGAACAGCACAGCTTCTGATTACTATCATAACTTGGGAAACGTGTATTTGAAGCAGAAAAACTGGCAGGGTGCCGTTGATGCTTACAAGAATTCGTTGAGACGTAATCCTGATGACTTAGATACCAAGACCAATCTGGCATACGCACAGAAAATGCTGAAGGACCAGCAGAATCAGCAGAACCAGAATCAGCAGAATCAGAATGATCAGGATCAGAACAAGGACCAGAACCAGAATCAGGATCAGAATCAGGATAATAATCAGGACCAGAATAAGGATCAGAACAAGGACAATGATCAGGGAAAGCAGAACGACCGTAATCAGGAGCAGCAGAATCAGCCTCAGGTAAGTCCACAGACCGCTGAGCAAATGCTTCAGGCCGTTCAGGAGAAAGAGAACGAGACACAGGACAAGGTAAAGAAGGAGAAGGCAAAGATGCTTGCTACAAAACAGAAGGAGAAAAATTGGTAAAAAGAGATAATTCGGAAAAGAAATGCGCAGAAGTTTGATTTCAAAGTCGGCCTTGAGTTTAATTTTCGTCTTTGCGGCGTTGTTTGCCAAGGCACAATCTTTCACAGTTGACGCACCTAACGTGGTAGGTGCCGGAGAGGTGTTCCAGATAGTATATACAGTGAATGCCGATGTGGATAATTTCAATCCGCCGGCTCTTTCCGGCCTTACCTTGCTTGCCGGACCTACTTCATCGAGAATGCAGAGTTACAGCAATGTGAACGGTAAGGCTTCCAGTTCATTGGAACTGAGTTATACATTGGTGGTACGCGCATCTTCCGAGGGCAAGGCAAAAGTTGGACCGGCTTCCGTTCAGGTAAATGGCAAGACCATATCCTGCAGGGCTCTGGACATTGACGTAGTTGCATCCGGCAGTCAGACTTCCGGTAATCAAAGCAGCGACGAGAGTGACACAGATTCGTACCGGCAATCACAGAATCATTCCTCAAACGGTGCAATTTCCGAGTCAGACGCATTCATGAGCTTGAACTTCAGCAGGACCAGCGTTGTGAAAGGCGAGCCTGTAGTGGCCATTCTGAAACTATACGTAAAGAATGTTAACATTGCAGGTTTTGAAGATGTGAAATTCCCGGTGTTCAACGGATTCTGGAGTCAGGAACTGGAAGTGCCGCAGAATATCAATTTCACAAGAGAAAACTACAATGGTCAGATTTACAATTCAGCTGTTCTGCGCAAATGGGTGCTCCTTCCTCAGAAAACAGGTTCCATAACCATTGATCCTGCGGAACTTGTCTGCCAGTTCCAAGTAAGGGTAGGCAGCGGCAGAAGAAGCATGTTTGACGATTTCTTCTCCGATTCATATCAAATGGTAAAGAAGAGGCTCTATACCAAGCAATCTGTAATTACCGTGAAAAATCTTCCATCGCCTGCTCCCAATGATTTCGGAGGCGGCGTAGGACAGATGAAGATGAATGTAGCCTTGAGCAGGGACAGCATTCCGGCTCACGAGGCGGGTTCCATAACCATTGAACTGAGCGGTAGCGGAAATCTCAATCTGCTTGAAACTCCGAAAGTACAAATACCTGCGGACTTCGAAAGCTACGATGTCAAGACAACCAATAATTATTCAAATTCCGCTGCCGGCATGAGCGGTACCAAGACATTCGAGTTCCCTTTCATTCCAAGGAGCGAAGGCGTTTTCGAAATACCGGCCGTAACATACTCATATTACGATATCCAGGCCGGAAAATATGTTACTCTTTCCAGCGGTCCTCTTTCAATTGTTGTTACAAAAGGAAATGCAACTGGTGGCAGTGCAGTTATAGGCGGGGTAAGCAAGCAGGCAGTTGCGAACCTTGGAAGCGATATTAGATACATTTCCAACGCAAGTTCACGTTTCTCATCAAAGAATTCAATCTTCATTGGCAAACTTCTTTTCTTTGTTTGCGTTTTTGCCATTTTCATGTTGACATGGTTCGCGGACAAGATGCTTGCAAGAAGGGCGCGCCTGAGAGGTGACGTACGCAGACGTGCCAACCGCAGGGCCAATAAGGTTGCAGGTGCAAGATTGAAGCAGGCTTCTGCATATCTTGCCAAAGATCTGGGCAGCGCATTCTATGAGGAACTGCATAAAGCTCTGCTTGGATATGTATCGGACAAACTGGCCATAAAGTTCTCGGATATGCAACGCGATACCATTGTTGAAACGCTTCAGAATCATAATGTTGATAAAGAGGACGTTGACAATTTCATAGAACTGCTCGATGATTGTGAAATGGCAAGATACTCTTCTTCATCAGCATACGAAAAAGAATCCATGGATGCCCAGTACAAAAAGGCGGTAGAGATTATTTCTTCATTTGAAAGCAAGCTGTAAAAATACGTACAATGAAATCAATAATATCAATGAATAATGTGAAGTCACTGGCAGGCATCGTTCTGGCCATGTTCATAATACTTTTGTCTTCGTCAAACACAAACGCTTCGCAGCAGACTGATTCTCTTTGGCGGAAGGCAAATGATGCATATTCCATGGGAGAGTATTCAAACGCTTTGGAGAATTATCTTGCCATTGAGAATGTGAACAGGATCAGCGAGCATCTCTATTTCAATATAGGAAACACTTATTACAAGCTTGGCAACATAGGCAAGTCCATTTTATATTATGAAAGGTGTTTGAAACTCAATCCGGCCAACGAAGATGCTCTTGTAAATCTTGAAATAGCAAAACTTGGCACCACAGACAAGATAGAGACAATAAAAGGAGTGATTTTTGTTGAATGGATACGCTCAGTGCGTAACAGCTTTTCTTCCAATCAATGGTGTTACGGAGGACTGGTGCTTCTTGTTATAACTGCGCTTCTGTTTCTTATGTACAGACACTTTCATGCGTTGAGAATCAGAAAGCTCAGTTTTGTCATGAGTTGTGTGTTTTTTGTGCTGGCAATAGTATTCTTCTTGTTTTCGGCATCTTTGAAGGCAGTTGCCAACGACAGGACATATGGCATAGTCACAAACTCCCACAGCAATGTCAAGAGTGCGCCCAATGCCACTGGCAACAATCTGTTCATACTTCACACCGGAATCAAGGTGAAAACAATAGAAAGTGCGGGCGAATGGAGCAGGATTGAGATTGCTGATGGAAGACAGGGCTGGATTTACAGCGCGGACATTGAAATAATTTAAGTCCATAGAATAAATAACTTCCTTGTTACATTGAGATCTATTTGATATCTTTGCGCACTTTGATATTTATTTGAATTAAGTGCGCAAAGATGGAGTCACCTTTTGAGTATAACGGCTATGTTACCGGAGCCTCATTCATTGGAAGAAACAAGGAACTTAAAATGCTCGGAAACCTTATCCGTGAGAGAAACAACGTGCTGATATACGGCCCGGCCAGGATAGGGAAACGTTCACTTGTTTACAATACACTGGAAAATCTGCGTCAGGAAGGTTATCAGTTCACTCAATTCAACATGAATCTTTTCAATGTCCGTTGCATTGAGGCCTTCCTTCTAAGATACACCAATATCATTCTCGGCAAGTATGCTTCATCTCCTATGGAAATGATTTCACTTGCAAGAAAATATATTCCTTCTGCTCCGTACATACTCAATGAAAGGAAGGTGGGCGCTTTTTCCCTCACCAACAGAAACAAGGATTTGCTCAGCGAGAGTCAGATTGTTGAGATTCTGGATTTGCCTGCGAAACTTGCTCAAGGATGCAAGGAGCACAGCATCATTTATTTTGAACAGTTTCAGGATATTCTTCTGTTTGAAGATCCTTCTAAATTCTTCGCTCTAGTTGACCGCGTATGGAGAACACATACATCAATCACATATATAATAACCGGTGAGCGCACCAATGCTATGCACAGTATTTTCTATGAGTCAAAATTTTTCTTCAAGTTCGCCGAGCATCTCAAATTGGTTCCAATAGATGAGAACGTATTCGCGGGCTTCATAGAAAAGGCTTTTCTCAAAGCCGGCAAAGTTATCAATCCGGAAATGGCATTGCAGATATACAGGACAGTTGAAGGTGATCCTTGGTATTGCCAGCAGCTTGCATCAATCTGTTTTGACCTTACAAAGGGTTATATGAATGACAAGATTTTTGACGAAGCGCTCGGACGTCTGATTAATCTGCACTCGTTTCTTTTTCACAGCATTACATTCGGCCTCACAAGACACCAGGTACGTTTCCTGAAAGCAATGCTCGATGGGGTTACCCAGCTTTCATCCGCGGACATACTTTATAAGTACAATCTTAATTCTTCAGCCAATGTGTTCAGAATCAAGGGAGCGCTTGAGAAAAAGGAGATTATATCGTACAACGCATCAGGCGAGCCGTTTTTTCTTGACCCGTTGCTTAAACTTTGGATGAAGCATTATTATTTTGTCAAATGACAGCTTTACAAATTTTAATAGCAATTTTTGTTACAGCTTCTTCAGCATTTTTATCCGTTCCAGCTTGCATGTTTCATTACTGTGCATTCCTGCGTATCACCTTGCCTTTGAGGGCTCCTGTATAATGGTCGTGGTCAACGGTAATGGTTCCGTTCACAATCACGTACTGGAAGCCTGTGGCCATGTTCTTCGGTGACTTGAAAGTTGCATTGGCACGGATTTCCTCAGGCTTGAAAACAAGGACATCCGCAAAGCATCCTGCCTCAATTCGTCCGCGGTCTTTGATCTTGTAGGTTTCAGCTACCAGACCTGTACTGCGGCGTATCATGTCACCAATGCTTATAACCTTCTCGTTCACAACATATTTCTGAATCTTTTCCGCAAATGACCCTGCTGGCCTCGGATGCCCGCCATAATCACCGCCATCGGTGCAGTTCATAACCCACGGCTGTTTCATGAAATTCCTTATGTCAGATTCGCTCATCACAAATGTTGCCAGTCCAGGGGAGCCTTTCTTCGCCAGTTCTATTGCCGCATCAACAGGATCAAGGCACATTTCTGAAGCAACTTCACTCAGAGTCTTGCCCTTATATTTTCCGCTTGTGAACAATATGGTTTCCGCTCCGCCTCTCTCAACAACAAGTTCAGCAACCTCTGCCTTTATCTTTTCACGCATCAGCGAATCTGCAAGACGCTTGCGAAGCCCGGCATTGCCACCGTCACGGCACCAGGCAGGGAACAGGGCGGATGTCACGCTTGTACCGGATGCCTGATACGGATACTGGTCTGCAGTAGCCTTCACACCTTCTCTCTGAGCCTTCTCAATCATAGCAATGACGGCATCTGACTGCCCCCAAACACTTTTGCCCAAACATTTAATATGAGATATGTTAACAGGAACATTTGCCACGCGGCCTACATTCAGAGCCTCTTCAATGGAAGCCTGTAGCCCTATGCCATCCTTGTTCTCATAGCGTATATGAGTGGTGTACATACCACCATAAGGAGCCATGAAACGGGCAAGCTCATACACTTCATCTATTTCAGCAAAACATCCGGGCACATAGAACAAACCTGTTGAAAGACCGAAACTGCCACTCTCCAGATCCTTGGAGAAAAGCTCTTTCATTTTGTCCACTTCTTCCACTGTTGATGGTCTTGCTTCTTCACCCATGACCCTGCTTCTCAAGGCACCGTGTCCGGTGAAGCTTGCCGTATTAGGGCCAATTCCCTGCTTTTCAAGTTTTGCGAAATATTCCGAGAGGGGATACTGGCTGCCTCCGCACATTCCTGTGAATACCGTTGTAACACCCATCCTCAAGTAGTTCTCATCGCTGCGGGTTTTTAGAAGTGTTCCTTCCTGATGGGAGTGGGGGTCAATGAAACCGGGACATACTATGGAACCATCGGCGTGGATAATAGTATCTGCTTGGAACCTCCTTCCTGCCTGGCCTACATATATGATGCGTTCCCCCTTGATTACTACATCGGCAACAACGGCTTCCGCTCCGCTGCCGTTGTAAACTGTTCCGCCGGAGATGATAATATCGGCTTTTTCCCTTCCTGAAAGCTGGAAGGCTGTGAGGAGCATAATGGCAGCGAGTGCCCGGATTTTAATTTTCATGGCAAAAGACCTCATATTAAACTTGTTCCAAATAATTTACTTTCTTATTATGTGCAATGGCGTAGTCGATTTCGCTTCTTGTGCTGCTGCCAATGTAGCCGTTCACATTTATCACAAAAATCTCGTCAGCCATGTCAATCTTGCGCTTGTGCATATCGTCAAGCATTTCCTTTGTGCCCTCGGTCCACACCTCGTTGTCACCTGAGTGCCCGAAGAGCCCTACGCTTATAACAATATTGCCTTCAAGCGTCAGCCGCTTCTGAACCTCAAGGAACTGCTCCTTGAAACGCGTGCTGCCGCAAAGGGTTATAACTTTGTATCTACCAACCATTTTGTTGTTTTTGATTATCTGATTCCGTGTCTTTTCAAATATGTTCCAATCATGAATCCAATGATACAGCAAAGGATGCCAACAATTATCATAAGGTTGTCTTGATGATTTTTCTTCTTTCCATATATAAGAAACAGATTTTCGTTTCAAATTTAGGATTTACTGATTATAAATCCTATCTGTTTGGCTGTTTTCTGTAGAAAAGGAATAAAGTTTACCCTTTAATGGCAGGAATCGCATTGCGGGTGTAAAATCGGGCTTTTTACACCCATGGTGGCAAAATGCATGCTCGGGGCGGTGATGTGCAGTAGATGGTTCAGAATACTTTTGCTACGTTCATGAGGTCCAACGTAGCAATCTGCCTGCAAAACAGACATAGATATGTTTTAGTATTAGTTCTTCAGTAAGTTCGTAAATTGTCTACAGATTGTTATCGAAGAACATGAGTATGTGGGCGTAATGCTCGTATGTTGCGGGGATAAAACAATTGGGGCTGACTATTTAGTCAGCCCCTGAATCTGGTGCCCAGAACAAGACTCGAACTTGCATGCCCTATAGCGAGCACTACCCCCTCAAAGTAGCGTGTCTACCAATTCCACCATCTGGGCGAAAAGCGAGTGCAAAGGTAGTGACATTTTTTACAAATGCAAATTATTTTATCACTAAAAAACAATTTTTGCAATTTTATTGGCGGTTTCGTAATTTTGGAGGATTTAAGCTGGCTGGTCCGGCAGTTGTTAAGGAAAAATCAACTAATAGGTATAGGCGCTTAGTGCGCACTAATTTAAGTATTAATTCAAAGACAAGTCCTACCTTTGTGGTATGGAACGAAATATATTCAAAGGCGTGAACTCTCTTAAGTTCTACAATCAGTTCAACTCTGAAGATCCTTGCTA
>JAZRWT010000216.1:0-2520 GCA_045599845.1 Candidatus Egerieisoma sp.
TGGCAACCATGCTCAATACCAGGAATAAGTGGGTATTGAGCATGCCCTCATCTGTAACTGCCTGACATTCAGTATGGGTAAAATGGCAACCGTGCTCAATACCATGAATAAGTGGGTATTGAGCATGCCCTCATCTGTAACTGCCTGACATTCAGTATGGGTAAAATGGCAACCGTGCTCAATACCCACAACAACGCTTGTATTGGGCACGGCGGAACACGGATAACTGCATTTTGTTCAATAGAAATAGGGGATAACAGATAGGATTTCTGAAGAGTAAGCCTTATTTTTGCGGACTGAAAGAAAATAAAGCAAAAGCAAAACAAAAACAAAACAATAAACCATCGAGGTAAAAAATATGGAAAAGAATTACAAAAGACATTTGATTACTGCGGCGCTGCCATACGCTAACGGCGGCGTTCATATAGGGCACCTGGCAGGAGTTTATGTTCCGGCAGACATATATGCCCGCTATCTCAGGTTGAAAGGTGAGGATGTGAAGTTTATCTGTGGCAGCGATGAGCACGGCGTACCTATTACTATAAAGGCAAAGAAGCTGGGGTGCACTCCTCAGGATGTTGTGGACAAGTATCACAAGATTATCAAAGAGTCTTTTGAGGGTCTGGGAATAAGCTTTGACATTTATTCAAGGACCAGCAGCAACATACACAGCAAGACTGCGAGCGATTTCTTCCGCAAACTTTACGACGAGGGCAAATTCATTGAGAAGGAGTCAGAGCAGTTCTTTGACGTTGAGGCCAATACCTTCCTTGCAGACCGTTACATCACAGGTACCTGCCCTAAGTGCGGAGCGGAAGGTGCGTACGGAGACCAGTGCGAGAAGTGCGGATCAACATTGAGCCCCGATGAACTTATCAACCCTAAATCCGCTGTCAGCGGAAGCGAGCCTATAAAGAAAAAGACAAAACACTGGTATCTGCCTCTTGACCAGTACGAGCAGTGGCTCCGCGAGTGGATTCTTGAAGGACACAAAGAGTGGAAAACCAATGTTTACGGCCAGTGCAAGAGCTGGTTGGACGGTGGTCTGCAGCCAAGAGCCGTGAGCCGTGACCTCGAGTGGGGTGTTCCTGTACCTGTTGAGGGAGCAGAAGGCAAGGTGCTTTATGTATGGTTCGATGCACCTATTGGTTATATATCCAATACTATAGAACTTCTTGGCAACGATTGGGAGAAATGGTGGAAGAGCGATGATACCAAACTAGTACATTTCATAGGAAAGGACAATATCGTTTTCCATTGCATTGTTTTCCCAAGCATGCTCAAGGCGCACGGCGGATACATACTTCCTGAAAACGTGCCTGCAAACGAGTTCCTCAACCTGGAAGGCCGCAAGATATCAACTTCAAAGAACTGGGCAATCTGGTTGGACGAATATCTCAAGGATTTTCCAGGCCAGCAGGATGTGTTGAGGTACGTTCTCTGTGCCAACGCTCCTGAGACAAAGGACAACGATTTCACCTGGAAGGACTTCCAGACAAGGAACAACAGCGAGCTCGTGGCCATTTACGGTAACTTTGTTAACAGGGCAATAGTACTTACACATAAGTATTTCGGGGGCAAGGTACCTGCAATAACCTCACTCCAGGACATAGACAGTGAAGTTCTTGCCCAGATTCCTCAATTGAAGGCCGAACTTGAAAGAAGCATATCAACATACAGATTCCGCGAGGCCCTGAAGACCGCAATGGACATTGCCCGCCTTGGCAACAAATATCTTACTGACACAGAACCTTGGAAACTTGCCAAAACAGACATGGAGCGCGTAGCCACCATCCTGAACGTATCATTGCAGATCTGTGCCAACCTGGCGATAGCTTTCGAACCTTTCCTTCCTTTCTCTTCTGCAAAACTCAGGGCAATGCTCAACATTGAGAAGATTGAATGGAACAGTTTCGGGTCATCTGAGATTCTTGCGGCAGGTTCACAGCTCAACAAAGCTGAACTCATGTTCGCAAAGATTGAGGACGAGGTCATTGATGTCCAGCTTAAGAAACTGGCTGATACCGATGCCGCAAATCAGGCCGCTGCAGCAGCCGAGGCAGCCGCAGCTCCTGTAAAACCAGCTCCACAGAAGGAAGAGTGCACATTCGATGAATTCGGAAAGATGGACATACGAACCGCAACAGTTCTTGAGGCCGTGCGCGTTCCAAAGACAGACAAACTTCTCAAACTCACCATTGACACAGGAATTGACACCAGAACAATAGTTTCCGGCATAGCAGAATATTACAGCCCTGAGGACATGCTCGGCAAGCAGATATGCATCCTTGCCAACCTCCAGCCTCGCAAAATACGATGTATAGAAAGCAAGGGAATGATACTCATGGCCAAGAACGAAAAAGGCGAAATGAAGTTCGTAACCCCTGAAAAACTCATTGAAAACGGAGCCTGCGTAAGCTGAAAAAGGGGCATATCAGGCTGAAATACCTTTAATTTGACAAATTTTTTTTTTGTTATTACTCTGATTTTCAAAACCTTATTTTATCCCCTACAGACCCC
>JAZRWT010000217.1:0-13304 GCA_045599845.1 Candidatus Egerieisoma sp.
CAAGGACAGCTGTTCCACAACAAGCATGATGGTAATGGTAGGAGGTAAGGTCATATTCTCATACGGCAATCTGGAGGAACCGGTTAAAATAGCTTCATGCAGGAAAAGCCTGCTTTCAATGATGTATGGAAAATATGTAGAGAATGGAACAATCAATCTTGAAACCACACTTGAGGAGCTTGGTGTTGATGATTATGGAGGACTTCTACCAATAGAGCGCAAAGCCACCGTCAGGAACCTCATTACAGCCCGTTCCGGTGTATATCATCCAGCATCCAACTCAGGAGACGATTCCAAAGTGGCTCCTGCGCGCGGAAGCGTTAAGCCGGGCAGCTACCATCTTTACAACAACTGGGACTTCAACTGCGCAGGCGGAGTGTTCGAGCAGCTTACCGGTAAGAATATTTACCGTGCTTTTGAGGAGGACATTGCAAACCCTATAGGAATGCAGGACTATGAGATAGAGAACCAGCACAAGGCCGCAGACAGCTCTCCTGCGCGCTCGGTTTATCTTGCGTACCATTTCTGGCTTTCAACCAGGGATATGGCGCGTGTGGCTCATCTCATGCTTCACAAAGGTTCCTGGAATGGCCGTAAGGTGATAAGCGAGGACTGGGTTGGAACAACCACTTCAATCTATACTCCGCGCTCGGAGATGAATCCTGCATCAAGACACAAAAGAGAATTCGACTATGGCTACCTTTGGTGGATATTCTGCAAGGATTACAAGGGATATGATCCTGAAATATATGCCGGAGGATATACCGCTACAGGCCTTGGAGGCCAGTATATGACAGTTCTTCCGGCACTGGACATGGCCATAGCGCACAAGGACAAAACACAACGCACGCAAAAGTCAGATTATTACAAACTTATTGCGCGCGTTGCGAAATGTAAACTGTAGGAATTATTCCTTGCAGGCTGCCAGTCTTTTTATTATTCCGTAGTAGGTGCTCTTTTCCATTGTCTTGCTCTTGTCTTTATGGGCAATGACCATGTTGAGGGCAGGAAGCGCGGTTATATACTGGCCACCGCTTCCAGTTGCCGTGAAACCGCCTTCGAATATGCTGGCATCATAACCTGTATATTGAGGGCAGAAAGTCCACCACAACCATCCGTATTCAAATTCGCGGGTGAGCCTGTAACTCGGGTGCATGTCTTCCCTCTTGGTGTATGTGCTTGTAATGAGCTCAGCCCAGTCCTGAGGAACTATCTGCTTTCCATCCCAATTCCCTTTGTTCAGCATGAGCAGTGCCATTCTAAGCATGTCACGCGTGGAAATAATGAAGTGGTATGCCAGGAATTTCGATGCTCCCTTGAATTCCTCTGTCTTCGATTGTTTTGCAAGGTCATAGTCCTGCCACTGGCAAGGATCTGCTATGTCTGTCTTGAAGGCGGCATATATGTCCTTGCCGGTAAGCTGCTCGAACACTCCGCCTGCGCAGTTGAAGTCCCAGTTGTTATACAGGTAGTAGGTTCCATGAGTGTATTTGCCACGGTCAGAGGCACTCATGTAGTCGTGGTCATCGCCGCTGTTGGCAGGTTTGTGGAATATGCCGGAACGTGCTGTGAGCAGGTCCTTTATTGTAGCCTGTTTTTCGCTTTCCAGCAATTTGCCACCATCCCAGTTGGATGAACCGCCCCAGCTGTTCTCATCTTCGTCAATGCCCAGTTCAGCAAGGGTCTTGTTCAGGTCTATAGTGCCGTCCTTGACATAATTGCCATACAAAGTGGACAGCAGGCTCTTGCGGCACGAAGCAATCTTTACATTTTCTGAAACATCACCGTAGGAGAATATTACTTTGCCACCCACTGCAACCATCATGCTTGTTGTGCTTATGCTGCGCAGATATGTCTTGAGCTGGTCAAGCTTGCTTGAACTGTAACCTCTGCTTTCAGGACTTGTTTCCTCCCAGGTTCTGCCTGGGAAAACATTTGTATATACAACACCGCTTCCTTCTGCAGACCAATCACCTTCTATGTTCTCAGGTATGGTTTCGTTTATGGAAATGGCGGCACCTGCTGAACTTTGCTGAGGAAACTTCAGATTATGGCTTATGGCAGCCCTTTTCCCATTTTTTTCAAGCAGGTAGCACAAAGTGATGTTGGAACCATTGGAAATCGATGGAAAAATGTTGAATACAGCTTTCTGGGCCTTTGTCCTCAGGGCAGAAGGCGATGAGAATTCATAAACAATCTCATTCGAGGATCCTGAGCTGAGAACTGGAGATGAGGAACTGAAATCCACCGTTCCAGCAATTGCAGAAGCTGCCTTAAGACTCACGTTCTCCAGATTCCAGCCTGAATATGCGCTGTTTTCATTGTTCACGCTAACTGTAACGCTTGCGCTCACAGCTGCGATATTCATGGAAAGAGCCACTTCTTTTTTCGGAGTGAAACTGGAACTTGCAGCCCTGAGTTCCTCAGTGGATGAGTTCTGCCCGCTTGCAATGCTTTTTGAAGCAGGTGAGTAAACGAGCAGAGTGCATCCGTTGCCACTGAGATTAGTTAAAGTGAATGTCATTGTTCCGTTCGTTGCATCGGACAATGTGAGCGTCCGGCCTGAGGCTATGCTTTTGCCGGCACTTGTAACATCAGCTGCAATTGAGGAGTTCCTGTCCCATTTGCCAATAGTGTTTCCGCTGTCTGTGACAGTGATTCTGGCAACATCCACGGCACTTCCTCCATCCTCCTTGCCGCCACCGTCACCGGATTTTCCGCATGATGGCAGAAGGAGGGAAAGAGGTATTGCCATAAGCAATGTGAAGAGTATCGCCGTTTTTTTATTCATTCTTGTATGAATTGTCCTTAACACAACGTACACCTGTTGCATTTCCGCGGTTGCCGGTAGCTCCAGGATTGATTGTGGTACCGCTGTTTGTTTTCTGGATTCCTACCATTACGCCGTTTGAAGATGATATGGCATCTGTCCATGAGAAATGCCTGCTGCCAAGGTTGAGGTAGCGTGCGTTCTTGCGGGCGCGGTTTCCGTTGTTAGGGAACCAGATGTCAAGACCTTTCAGCTTGCAGCCAAGATTTACGCTGATATCCATTCCAGGTGTAACTCCATCTGCGTTGTATATGTAATCATCGGAAGAATAGCTTGCGCTCACGCCAAGAATGGCCTTTGCCTCGTCTGCATTCGGTACATGCCATCCGGCAGGGCAAGGGTTGGCCTCTGCTGCCCATCTTGTGTCTGCGTATGAAGGATAACCTGTGATTGCGCTTGAACTGCTGTTGCCAATATATGTTGTGGCGTATGCAGAACCGGCCTGATGGCTTTGTGTGGCTTCACCAAGGTCCGTTCCGTTCATATAGTTGAATGGTGGGAATACTTCCGTGTTCACTGTGGTGAGTTCAGTACCGTCGAATGAAGGTATTGTCCAGTCATCGCTTCCGCTTGGGATGTTGTTGTCACCGCTGGAACTCCATGAGCCGAGAACTGAAGGTCCAGGAAGAGCGTCCTTGCGGCCCCATTGATAAACAACACCGTTTGCCTTAACTTCGCCAGGAACAGTTGAAACGGCACCGAGCAGACGGTCAAGCATTACAACAGTCCTGTGTGCTCCGTCATCGGCTGCAACAGTGCTTCTGGTAACTGACATTTCATCCATTGATGCAGGGCTTGCCCAGATGTGCCATGTCCAGAGAACGGACCCGTCTTCAGGACTGAGATAAGCCACTACTGCGTTTCCACCAACTGCAGCAAGTTTGAAGTATATCATTGAACCTTCTTTGATTCCTGCAGGATATGCACCGTTGCCGGCTTTTGCAGCGAACTTGTAAACTCCAGGTTTGCTTACAACGAAGCAGTTGGCAGCACCGCTGAGTTCAGTTGCGTTCTTGATCTGGTTGGTTGAAACTTCTGATACAAAGCCTGTGAGGCTGCCACCTTGTGACCATGCAATTACAGCGTAGTTAGGATCACCTATGATGAAACGTTTGTCTGTGAACTCAATGTCCTCTTCGGCCTGAGGCATTATTACTGCCTTGCCTTTGTCAAATGATACCACACCGCTTATCTTGCCGCTTCCCTGTGCAACCTTATGATTTGCGAAGGATGCTGAGGAAAGGACTTTCATTGAAAGGGTGTCTTTCTTTTCCGTTTCAATCCTTATGCCTTCGGAGTATGTTTTCTCAAGGTCTTCTTCAATCACCTGGAAGCCTTCCAGAGAAACATACATTGCCTGATAGTTCACATCCATTTTGGATGGCTGTATGTTAACAGGATCGAAAGGATGGAGGGTTCCGGTTCCGGCAACATGGGTGCCATCAGGATCTTCAAGGGTGAAAACTCCGTCCTTTTCGCTTATTATGGTACCATCGAGGTGTATGAGTACCACCTCTCCGAACTGATAGTTGCCTGTAGCCTGCAAAAGCATGCCTTCCTGAGGATTGTTGCCGTCCTGAATGGCAAAAGTGCCGCTTGCAAAGTTGTTGGAGCTGCTCATGACCACAGCCTCGAGATCAACCTTGTAGTTGCAGTTGGTCAGTCCGGATTTCTTCAATTGGTAAATGTTCGTTGACCTCAGCTCGTCGGGGTTTATTTTCTCCCGCAGATGATTGTCCGTTGAACAGGCGGAAACGGATATTGCTGCGAGTGCTGCGAGCGCTATATTTTTTATTGATATTTGTTTCATGTTCATTTTCAATTAAGGGTACACATTCATTACTCTGCGCTTGGGTATCCAGGATTCTGCTGGACTTTTATTTTGGTGTTGGCATCTATGAAGCTCTTTGGTATAGGGAAGAGCACAGGTGTCTCATACTGGTCGAAACCATGGCTTACACAGGTTACTTTCTTGTCAACTCTGGTTGAGCTGGTCATTGTGCTGCCTGAAGAGTAGTTGGCAATCTTTACTTCGCCTTCAACCTGTCCGCATACTTCGTTGATTTCGCGTGTTCTGCGTTTGAAGAAATTCTCAAGAGCGCGGACATCACCGTTGCAGGCCTCGTTGAGCTGGCTGAAACGTATGAGTGTATGGCGGCGCTGGCCTTCACACAGAAGCTCGCGTGCACGCTCGTCAAGGATGAAGTCGTAGGTTACGTCTGCTGGCTTGATTTCTGAAACTCCGGCACGTCTTCTTATCTTGTTTATCCATTCGGCAGCCTCAGTTGTCCTTCCTGATCTGAGCCATGCTTCAGCATAAAGGAGGTAGGTGTCTGCAAGACGCATGTACGCTATGTCCTGATAGTCACCTGAAGCATCAGCTTTCTCAAGTATGCTGTGTACATAGTCATATTTCCTTGTGGAAGGAAGGAAATAATTCTTGATGGTGGCTTCCGTGGTGTTGAACATTGCAGTTGTTGTAACAATGGCTATAGGGCAGCTTCCGTCCTGGTTGAGGATTTCATATTTCTTACCGTTGGAATCATAATAATAAATGTGCTTTGCCATTGAATACTCGTCGAATCTTATGTCATTTTCTGCCTGATTGTCATAGTTGTACAGATTCAATGCTCCAACACAAGGAACTATTCTCGCATTGCCGTATCCACCGTTGAGCGTGTAGAATATCTGAGAGTTGCTTGTGAAGCCCGGACAAAGGGATGCAGGGACTACGGTAAGATTGTAGTAGTAGTTCTTCCACATGGCCCTTGCGCGGCTGTTGTCTGTTGATCCGTAAGGATGGGAGTCCGACTCGGCATTGAGGAAAGAGTAAAGAACCTCATTGTTGCCATCTGAGTACAAAGGACTCTTGAACATGTCAATGAAACAGTTGCCAGGGTTTGAGGCATTTACGCCAAAGCGCTCGGTCATGAGGGAGTATGGAGAATTTTCGCAAACTTCCTTGAGGACTGCAAGGGCTTTGTCGTTCTGTTTGGTGAGCATGTACATTTCACCAAGGTAGGTGGCGGCAATGGCCCTGTTAGGCTTGGTGTTATTGTTGTCAGTTCTCCACTCCAGATGCTGTACGCAATACTCCAGGTCACTGATTATGGCGGCGCGTACTTCCTCAAGAGGTGTGCGGTCCCAGTCTGTGCGGTAGTTGGCGCCTGTAATCTCCTCAAGGTTCAATGGAACTGCGCCCCATTCGTATGTAAGGTGCCTGTAGGCCCATGCCCTGAAGAACTTTGCCTGAGCTATTATGGAAGTCTTCCTGGCTTCATCGGTCTGAGGGTTTCCACCTTCCCAGTCAATAGAGTCATCGTTCTCAGCACGGTTGATAATCATGTTGCTGGCACTGATTATAGTGTAAAGGTCATTGAACATGTCTCTTATGAAAGATGCCTCAGTGTCCATCTTGAGGTAGCTCGGCCAGTTGTACCATCTGCCGTTCTCGGAACGCTGGTTGCCGAAATACAGGTCACATCCGGCGTTGAAAGCGGATTGTGTGGAAAGAGAAGAACCGCCCGGACGCGCATGCTCGTTTCTCATAAGTCCGCGCTGTGCGGAAATCATGCTGTAGAATCCGGTGTAGTTCACCAGAAGGTTGTTGGCGTACATTTCATCCTTCGGCTCTTCCTCAAGATAACTCTTGGAACAGGAAGCAGCTGCGCAAACAACGGTTGCAAATGCTATTATTGCTATAAATATATTTTTCATACTGATTTCTCCTTAAACTGTTAAAGACCTATTCTCAAACCGAATGTGAACTGCCTTGTCTGCGGAATTGAAGTCTGTCTTGAGTTGGAGCCAACGAATTCAGGATCAAGACCTATCCATTTGGTCATTGTATATATGTTCTTTGCGTTGAAGTAAAGTTCAAGATTGCGGAGGTATATCTTTTCAATCATCCTTGCAGGGAACTTGTAGCTCAAGGTAACGTCTTTGAGCTTGATGAAGTCAGCATCCCTGTAGAACCTCATGCCCATAGGGTTGCTTCCACCTGTACGGAGGCCTGACGGATATTCGTTGATAGGGTTGGTCTCAGTCCAGAAAGGTCTGTTGTACATGTTCATCATGTAGGTCTCGCTTACGGAGTTGAGCAGATATACAGGTGAAATCGAGCCGTATCTTCCGGTGATGTAGAAAGAGAGGGTAATACCTTTATAAGAGAAGGTATTGGTCATGGATGCATTGAATGAAGGCTCGCGTGATCCAACAACTTTCTTGTCGTTCTCAGCGTCAATGGAGCCATCGCCGTTGAGGTCCTTGTATTTTACGAAACCTGCGCTCCAACCTGCCGGAACCTCTTCTCCCAGCTGGTAAATGCCGTCGAATACATAATCATAGTAGCAGTTTGTTGGCCAACCTATGAAGTAACCCGATGCAATGTCATCTATAGGATTGCCGAAATCATCGTACAGGCCAAGATCAACAACTTCAGTATGCGATGTGCTGAAAGTGAAGTTCGTGCTCCATACAAATGACTTGGTATCTATGTTAACCGAATTGATTCCTATTTCAAGACCGCGGCTCTTGGTTTCACCCATGTTCTCCCAAATCTGGTCGGCTCCGTTTATTGAAGGTATTGCCTTCTGGAGCAGAAGGTCTGTTGTGCGTGAGGTGTATGCATCAATAGAGCCGTTTATTCTTCCTTTGAGTATCTTGAAGTCAACTCCAATGTTCCATGAATCGGTTGTTTCCCATCCAAGGTTAGGAGATTCGAGCTTGTTCGGATAATAACCGTATGCGGTTGATTTGTCATCCTCGAAATAGTTCCTGGTGCTCAGGGTAGGAAGGGTGGAGTAGGCGTCTATTGCCTCGTTTCCGTTCTTTCCCCATGACAGACGCAGCTTTATTTCATCAACTACGTTTGCAAATTTTGTATTTTTCATCCATGATTCGTTCATGAGGTTCCAACCTACCGCTATTGAAGGGAAAACACCGTATTTCTTGTCTGCACCGAATGCAGAATATCCATCGCGGCGTACTGTGCCTGTGAACAGGTAGCGTGAATCATAGCTGTAGTTGGCACGGAACATCTGTGAAACGTGGTTCTCCGTTGTCTCGGATGCGCTTCCGGTAAGAGAGGCGGCCTTGTTCGGGCCCCAGTATGAAAGCACATCGTTGGCAAATCCTGTGGCATCCATGCTGTTGCTCTCAGATTGTGAATGCTGTGAGGAGTAGAGTGCCGTGAGGAATATGTTATGCTTTCCAAAGGACCTCTCGTAACTGAGAATGTTCTCTATCAACCATCTTGTAGCGTATGTGTTGCTTATTGACAAGGAACCGTTGGTGCGGCTGCCTTTGTATGTGTCCCTTCCGTAGTAGCTCTTCTGCTCCCTTGAGTCGAATACAAGGTTGGTGTTGAGTTTGTAGGAAAGTCCTTTCAGAGGGAACTTGACATTGATATAGTTCGATGTCATGGCTGTTTTCCTTATGTCCTTGTTCTTTGCATTGAGTACTGAGAGAGGGTTCTCGTTGCTTGTGCTGGACTCCCAGGTGCTGAGTCTGAGTGAACCATCCTCATTGTATGCCTGAGCTAGAGGATTCATTCTGTAGGCGTCCGAGAATGATACGTTCAATCCGCTTCGGTCAACGTAGTTGATCTGGGTGTTGGTGCCGAATGTGATCCATTTGCCAATGTTCTGGTCAAAATTTATACGGCCGGAGTATTTCTCAAAGTCATTTCCTTTTGCAATACCCTGGTTGTCAACGGCAGTAAGAGAAACGAAATAGTTGTTTGTCTTTGTCTTTCCGCTCACTGAAAGATTATGGGTGTGGCTCACGGCAGTACGGAGTGCAAGGTCAACCCAATCAACGTAGTTCTTGGAAAGGAATGAATTAGTTTCGGTAGGTGTGAAATCTCCGTAGTACTTGTTCTTGTAGTAGTAGAAAGTATCTCCATCCATTATGTCAGGCAGTGAGAAAGCCTTTGATACTGTAACGTTACCGTGATAGTTGATTCTTGGCTTGTCTGAATTACCTTTCTTGCTGGTGATAATGATTACACCGTTTGCTCCTCTGGCACCGTAGATGGCTGTTGAAGATGCGTCCTTGAGAACTTCAACGCTCTGTATGTCATCTGTGTTCAGCTCGGACCATGAGTTGTAGTAAGGTGCTCCATCAAGAATTATCAATGGTTTGTTGCTGGCATTGATGGAATTGGAGCCTCTGATTACGGTAGAGTTGGCGGACCCTTCCGCATCGGAACCGTAAATTTCAATGTTGAGTCCAGGAACCGTGCCCTGTAGTGCAGATACAAGGTTAGGTGCCGGCCTCTCTTCAAGCACTTCCTTTCCCAATG
The DNA here is from genome assembly GCA_045599845.1 of Candidatus Egerieisoma sp. GTDB lineage: Bacteria > Bacteroidota > Bacteroidia > Bacteroidales > UBA932 > Egerieousia. The sequence goes on from JAZRWT010000217.1 coordinate 9,135, forward strand.
ATGCTACAGAACCTGTAACATCGCTTTTTTTCTGTGTACCATAACCAACAACCACTATTTCATCAAGAAACACATTGTCAGCTTCCATTTGAACATTCAGCTTGCTGGCTTTGTCAATGGCAATTTCAAGATCCTTGTATCCCATATAGAAGAATACAAGCGCATCCCCCGGTTTGGCGGGGATTGAGAATTTTCCGTCCAAGTCTGTTTCGACTCCGTTGCTGGTTCCCTTGACCAGGATGCTCACTCCCATAAGAGCTTCACCGGTAGCCTTGTCCGTAACTACTCCAGTTACGGATTGAGCGAATGATGAAACCGCAAAGATGAGCATTGCAGCGGCAAATGCTGCGAATTTTCTCATAATCATAAGTTTTACAGGTTAATAAATATAAGAGTTTGAATTTTGCAGTGATTTTCCTTTACAAATATAATGATTTCCCTCAATTCCGCAATCAAACTTTCTTGCGGAATTGAGGTTTTATTTGAAATGCAGATGCGAATGAGTAATTTCGTAGCTGGAATAATTGAATTCATTATGCTTATTGTTTTGGAGGGCCTGGACGGAGCAGGCAAAAGCACGCAGGTAAAGCTGCTCAAGGATTATATTGCAGCAAGCGGAAGAAAATTGGAGTACATGCACTTCCCGCGTTATGATTCTTCAGTTTATGGCAATCTCATAGGCAAATTCCTCAGCGGGGAGTTCGGTTCGAACGAGCAGGTACATCCCCAGCTGGTGGCTTTGCTTTTTGCACTTGACAGGCAGGATGCTTCCAAAATCATAAGGAAATGGCTGGAAGAGGGCAGCTGTGTGCTGCTTGACCGTTACGTATATTCCAACATAGCATATCAATGTTCCAAAATAGGGGATGCTGCAAAGCGCAGGGAACTCATGGACTGGATTTTCCGCCTGGAGTATGAAATCTATGCCATACCAAGGCCTGACATAAACCTTTTTCTTGACGTGCCCATTGATTTTGTGGAGAGCAGTTTGAAATCCAATCGCAGCGGCAATGACAGGGACTATTTGCACGGGCATGCGGACATACACGAGGAAAGCCTGGAATTCCAGAAGAATGTTAGGGAGATTTATCTGGAGCAGTGCAGGCGTGACCCTGATTTCATAAAGATAGACTGCAGCAATGAATATGGCGCAATGGCTTCACCGGAAGTAATATTCAACAGAATCAGGGAGCATATACAATGAAAATTCTGATAATAGTTTGCAGGATAATCTTGGGCCTGATACTTATACTTTCCTCAACGGCCAAGGGCGTTGATCCAATGGGTGCGGCCTTGAAGCTGGACGAATGGTTCAAAGCCCTGAATCTTGGCTTCCTTGATTTCACGTCCAATCTCCTTGCGCTGGTTCTCATAGTCTCGGAATATGTAACAGGCTGCGCCATTCTGCTCGGGGTAAAGATGAAGTTCTTTTCAAGATTCGCCCTGTATCTGATGGGCTTTTTCACCCTTGTAACCATTTACGCATACATTTTCAATCCTGTAAGCGATTGCGGTTGCTTTGGCAATGCCATACCTATGAGCAATATCCAAAGTCTTATAAAGAATATTATCCTGCTTGTGTGCTCGTTCCAGATTTTTCTTTTTTACAGGTACGCAAAATCCAACACTTACAGGAATCTCAACGTGAGATGGCAGAAGATACGCGCGCTGGGAGGCAGGAGGACAGAACTATCGATAGTGATATTGTTTTCATGCGCAATCCTTGCTGTTTCACTGTGGTCTTTTGTTTCAATTCCTGTTGTTGAATGGGGACCGTATAAGGTTGGAACGGACCTTGTCTTTGCCAATACTCCTGAAGATGAACAGGAATCCGAACTGGTGGAAGATGCGGGCGCAACCGGAGACGTAATGTATCTGTATTCCAAAGATGGAGAGACCAAGGCCTTCAGCCTTGACAATATTCCGGATTCCACGTGGACATTCCTGGATATTGTTCCTGAAAGGCAGGGAAGTTTTTTGGATTCATTTCTTGAAAGAATAATAAAGATTGAAACAAAGCCTGCACCTCTGCTTCCAATGCGTAATCAAGGAGGCTTTTATGTTTCGTCTGCAATCCTGTCTTCGGTAACGGACATAGTGTTCATAAGCATTCCAAAAATAGATGACATAAGCGATTCTGAGGCAGACCGCCTGGTGGAACTGGCCAATGGAATATATGACAGAACACCTTATACCTGCTTCATACTGTGTGCGGCGTCTTCTGAACAGATACGTGAAAAGTTCAAGAACAGATTGTTCGGCAGGATTCTTGTCAGCGATTACAAGACCCTTCTCTCGTTGAACAGGAACAATGCCGGAGTGAGCCTGGTTCATTCCGGACTTATAATAGCCAAACTGCCTTCTGTATTGAAAGCCGCGCCGGCAGGACTTTCCATGAGCAGGCTCATGCGTATTCTTTCATATGATCCTGACGATGTTGAGATACGCTCATTGAGCAGGGCTTCGGCATTCGTTCAGATTTTCTTTGTTGGCACTCTTATTGTAATATACTTATTGAGAATATTCCTGCGAAGGAAGAAGATAATGATTGCTCAGGAAACTGAAATTACTGAAAAACAGGCATGATTGTTACAGTTCCTGATGGGAAGGGATGAATGCCTGATGGAACTTGAATATGGAATAGTTTTGAAAATTTACAATGATTTTATACCTTTGTTTATAATAATTCTAAACAACTACATTAAAAATATTTAAAGATTATGAAAAAGAAATTCATATGCACCGTTTGCGGTTATGTTCACGAAGGTGACGAGGCTCCAGAGAAATGCCCTATGTGCAAGGCTCCAAAGGCAAAGTTCAAAGAAATGGTTGAAACAGCAGGCGCTCTTCAGTTTGCTGACGAGCACGTTATTGGCGTAGCAAAAGGTTGCCCTGAGGAAATTTGGGACGGTCTTCAGAAACATTTCAACGGCGAGTGCACAGAAGTTGGTATGTATCTTGCCATGAGCCGTCAGGCAGACCGCGAGGGTTATCCTGAGGTAGCCGAGGCATTCAAGAGATATGCATTCGAAGAGGCTGAGCACGCTTCAAAATTCGCTGAGCTCATTGGTGAGGTTGTTTGGGACACCAAGACAAACCTTGAGATGAGAATGGCTGCCGAGGCAGGCGCTTGCGAAGACAAGAAGAGAATTGCTGTTCTTGCAAAGCAGAACAACCTTGACGCTATCCACGATACCGTACACGAAATGGCAAAGGACGAGGCACGTCACGGCAAAGGATTCGAGGGTCTCTATAACAGATACTTCAAGAAATAATCAGCGGTGTCTGCGCAAAGTAAAAAATGGTTCGGAACAGAATTCCGAATCATTTTTTTGTTAATTTTATGCTCTGAACAAATAATTAAACTCTATTGAATCATGAAACTGAAACATTTGGTAATGCTCTGTATGGCCTTTCTGGCCTTGAGTACAGGCTGCAGCAACCCTGAAAAGGAACTGGAAAATGAAATCGGTGCCTATCTTGCTGAAGTTGAAAACGTTGGTCTGAGCTGTGTTGTAGTAAAGGACAACCAGATTGTTTACAACCACAATTTTGGAGTAAAGGATCTTGAAACACAGGAACCTGTTGATGACAATACCATTTTCCGCATTGCATCAATAAGCAAATCATTCACCGGCACTTCAATCATGCAGCTTATTGACAAAGGCATTCTTCATTTGAATGACAATGTAAGCGACCTTATTGGCTTCCCTGTAGTGAATCCTAATTTTCCGGAAGACACAATCACTCTGGAAATGCTTCTTTCACACACTTCAAGCATCAATGACCATGAAGGATATTATACAATTGACGTAATCAATCCTGAGCTGAACGAGAACTGCGCAAACTGCTATTCGAACAAGCAGCCTGGCACAACTTACAGATACTGCAACCTGAACCTCAATCTTGCAGGAACCATACTTGAGCGTTACAGCGGCGAGCGTTTTGACCAGTATGTTGTGAACCATGTTCTCAAACCGATGGGCCTTTATGGCGGTTACTGTGTTGACAGCCTTGATTCCCAGCGTTTCGCACATCTTTATGAGATTGATACAACAACAAACGAACTTGTACGCCAGGATGAGGCATACGAACCTCGCAGCGAAAAGATTGCCAACTATACAATGGGTCATGATGCACCTTTATTCTCTCCAACAGGCGGTATGAAGA
>JAZRWT010000218.1:0-5234 GCA_045599845.1 Candidatus Egerieisoma sp.
TCCGCACGCCCGGCAAGGCCCATCTCATCCAGAAGGTGCTCGGCCTTGATGCGAGCCTCGCGCTGGCCGGTGCCGGCTATCAGCGCCGGTATCATGACATTCTCAAGGGCGGTGAACTCCGGCAGGAGGTGATGCGCCTGGAACACGAAACCGATGCGCCGGCCGCGGAACGACGACAGGGCATCGCCCTTCAGTCTCAGCACGTCGACGCCGTCTATGGTGAGAGAGCCCGCGTCCGGGGTCGAAAGTGTCCCCAAAATCTGCAGGAGAGTGGTTTTTCCCGCGCCTGAAGCACCCATGATTGCCACGACCTCGGCCTTGTCCGCCGAGAAATCCACGCCCTTCAGCACCTCAAGACTGCCGAAAGACTTGCGAATATCCTTTGCCTGAATGATCATGGATACAAATATATGAAAATTTGAACTATCTTTGCAGTACGATTACGGGGTGTGGCGCAGTTGGTAGCGCATCTGGTTTGGGACCAGAGGGCCGCATGTTCGAGTCATGTCACCCCGACAAATTCATCTGTATTTGCCCCACTCATTGGAATTTATGAGCGGCAATGAGCCCAGAATGAAACTCACCGCCGTCAGGAATATCAGAACCACATCCCTGTGTCCTGTGCATAACCGGGTGAACTCAGGGAACTTCTTTCCCACAAGCGCAAAATCCAGCATAACATCGCCGGCTGACGGATGTAAGAGGAGCAGAATCATGAAAAGACTTCCTGCCAACAAGCCGACAATGAAGCAGCAGAGTGAAACAGTCCTGTGGAAGCGGTCCATCCGGTCCTGTTCCGGTCTCACCATGTCTATCACGTCCATTTTGCCGGAAATATCGAACATGATGCGTTCTGCATTGACATCGGGGTTGAAGTTCTTGAAGAGTTCCTCTATTTCTTTGTCCTTATTCATCTTTCAATCTTTCTTTCAGGTGATTTCTGCCTCTGCTCAGATATGACTTGACTGTTCCTGTCGGCTTACGCATGACAATAGCAATGTCAATTACTTTCATGTCTTCCATATAGAAAAGCAATATTGCAGTCTTCTCATTTACCGGAAGTTCTTCAATTGCCGAATATAATCCCTCGAACTGCAGACGGCCGGGGTCCGCCGCACCTTCCGTGTGGACGGCAGCGTCCAATGGTTCTGTGAAAAGGCGCTTTTTACGTTGGTGGTCAATGAAACTGTTGTATGCAATCCTGTACAGCCAGGTCGAGAACTTGAACCTCTCGACATAACCCCTATATGACATATAGGCTTTCAGCGAAGTCTCCTGCGCAAGGTCCTCAGCTTCAGGATAATTGCCATCGCAAAGAGCCAGAAGGAACTTCAACAGTCCATCCTGTTCCTTTTCCAACAGCGTTATGAAGCGTTCGCGTGTCATTTATTCCCCGCCATCTTCGGACTCCACCTCCGGGCGAAGAATCTTCTTGCCTTTGAAATAGCCGATAAGCAGCGAAGCGCCGATGGCAATCAGGATTGCTGATGCCATCGTTCCTTCATCATTGAATGTGCCGTTGGAAACTTCCTGAATTATTACCACAGAAGATACAATTGCGGCAAACAGGCTGACACCGACGCCAAAGACAAGCAGCACAAGCAGGATATACTTGTTCATAGCCCGTGGCAGTTTGCCCGTGCGGAACAGTTCCGGGTCAATCGTCTGCCCCTTTTCCAATGCAGACAACAAGAGATTCGTTTTCCTTTCCCCCTCTTTCTTCTTGAACCACATGACAATTGTCACGAAGCCGAGGACGAAGAGGATTACCAACAGGAAAGTAATAAGATTGTAAACGTATAAATCCATAATCAAATTTGTTGAAAGTTAATCAAAGATAATGTAAAAAGCTGTTTTGAGGCATCTCTGCCTATATAAACGGAAACAGGACATAAAAGGTTGCAAGCAGGCAATATGAAATTTCTTTAGCAATGCCATAGAAAAGCGGTAACTTGCATCAACAATCGGTTATCTGCATGATTTCCGGCCACATGGTCAGAATTATAGGCACACGCATGAAATCACAATCAATCAACATCATGGCAAAAAACATCCTCCGACCCGCCGGATTCATTCTGAAGATTCCTCCTTTGATTGCATTTGTCCTGATGCCGGTGTCATGCCGGAAGGAAACGGCTTTCGTGTTCTCATATTTCGACACCATTCACGAAGAGGCCGGGCTCTGTCTCGCCTACAGTTATGATGGCTATCATTGGACAGCCTTGAACGACAACAAGCCAGTCCTCTCTCCGACCGTGGGCAAGGACAGGCTTATGCGTGACCCGAGCATATGTCTTGCTCCCGACGGGACCTTCCACATGGTCTGGACCACCAGCTGGAATGATGATATCATCGGCTACGCCTCCAGTCAGGACCTCATCCACTGGAGCGGGCAGAAGGCCATACCCGTGATGAAGGATTTCCCAAGCGTCAGGAATTGCTGGGCGCCCGAACTCTTCTATTGCAAGGAAGAGGGAGTCTACTACATCATGTGGGCAAGCGTCGTCCCTGATTCCGAGGAAATCGACCGCTCCGGCAGCATCCCGGTAGATTTCCGGGAATCCGCTGTTCTTTACAATCCAAAATATCTCTCAAAGAAGGTCTGAATCTTCTCAATGACAGACTTCTTCTTTTCCTGTCTGTTGCCGCCGCCGAACCTTGACATAGGGGGAAGAATCTTGTCGATGTCGGTGCCTGTGGTACGGACCTGTCCGTCGCGGAAACTGCTCTCTATGAACTTGGCAGTCTCCTCCGGTTTAAGGTTCTCACTCTCTATGAGTTCCTTCAGGTCCTCCTCCTTCTGTTGCTGGACATATTCTTTCCAACTCTGCTCCACATCTGTCCCTGCATTGACTGAGCTGATGAAGCTCTCAATGAGCTCCTTCTTGCTCCTGAGCTGCATGCTGGACCCGATGGCCTTTGTGATGCCCGTCAGTATCTCCTTGTTGGTGCAGTTCCCCTCATGGTATTTCTGGACCAGCATCAGGATGTAGTCTATGTTGATTTCCACCTGCCTGATGAGTTCAGTCTCAAAGACCAGATCATCATTTATGTTCTCCTTGTCTCCAACCTTTCTCTTTCTCCACTTCTCCTGCAAGTCAAGGTAGTTGCTCTGGTAGTCCTGCAATTGCCTGTCAGAGAGGATTTCCTTCCCCTCAAACTGGTCAAAGGTGGAGAGGATGTTGATGGACTTGAGAAGGCTTCCATAAAGACCTATGAACCTCTTTTCTGCCTCTTCTCCCACTATTGGCTGACCCTCCGGGAACTCCTCCTGTATCTGTTCCACAAGCTCCCTGTATCCATAACAGTGCTTGCCTTTCTCAGTGTCATATCCATTGTAGTATGACCAGAAGTCCTTGAGGATGACTATGCTGCTTGCATCCTTGTCTCCAAAGAGGGCAATGGCATCATCAGTGGCCTGCTGGAGGTCCCTGAAACAAACTATGTTGCCAAAGGTCTTGACAGAATTGAGGATTCTGTTGGTTCTTGAGAACGCCTGGATCAGTCCATGCTGCTTGAGGTTCTTGTCCACAAACAGGGTGTTGAGAGTGGTTGCATCAAAGCCTGTCAGGAACATGTTGACCACAATCAGCAAATCCACCTGCCTGTTCTTCATCCTCAGTGACAGGTCCTTGTAGTAGTTCTGGAACCTGTCTGATGAGGTGTCATAGTTGGTGGAGAACATCTGGTTGTAGTCCTTGATTGCACCTTCAAGGAAGTCCCTTGACTGCTGGTCAAGCTGGGTGGTGCTCTCTGGGTTCTCCTCTTCCAGAATGCCATCTATTTCCTCCTCATTGGCTCCATAGGAGTAGATTGTTGCAATCTTCAATCTCCGGGCTTCCGGGACGTTTTCCTGCTGCTTCTTGAACTCATTGTAGTATGCCTTGGCCATAGGGATAGAGGCCACTGCAAACATTGCATTGAAGCCATTGAGCTTCTGTTCTGTCTTGTGTTCAGGAGTCTCTGCACCCCTCTTGGAAGAAGCCACCTTCTGTATGTCATCCAGCACCCTGAAAGAGTAGAAGGAACTTTTTTTGGTCTTCTGGTCAAAGTGTTCAAGGATGTAGGAGACAACCTGTGATATCCTTTCCGGGGAGGCCATTGCCTTCTCCCTGTCTATGGCTGATATCTGCTTGTCAAGGATGCCATCCCTCTCCTTGATGGTGTTCACATAGTCAATCCTGAAAGGAAGGACATTCTCATCATTTATGGCATCCACAATGGTGTAGGTGTGGAGCTTGTCTCCAAATGCCTGCTGGGTGGTCTTGAGATGAAGGTCTCCGCCTGTTCCTGCATTCTGGGCAAAGATAGGGGTGCCTGTGAAGCCGAAGAGATGGTATTTCTTGAAATTCCTGGTGATGGCGGAGTGCATCTCGCCAAAGTTGCTTCTATGACATTCATCGAAGATGATGACCACCCGCTTCTGGAAGACCTCATGCCCCTTGTTCTTCTGGACAAAGATGGAGAGCTTCTGGATGGTGGTGACTATGATGCGGTAATCGTGGAATCCTCCATTCTTGTCCTTGTTCTCCAACTGCCTCTGAAGGACCGCCGTCGAGGTATTTCCGTCTGCCGCGCCCTCCTCGAAGCGGTTGTATTCCTTCATTGTCTGGTAGTCAAGATCCTTCCTGTCCACGACGAAGAGAACCTTGTCTATGTAGGGAAGTCTGGATGCCAGTTGTGCGGTCTTGAAGGAGGTGAGGGTCTTTCCTGAGCCTGTGGTGTGCCAGATGTACCCGCCACCTTGTATTGAACCATAGTGCTTGTAGTTGTTGGCCACGTTTATCCTCTGTATGATTCTCTCAGTGGCTGCAATCTGGTAAGGTCTCATCACCATCAGCATCTTCTCACTTGTGAAGACACAATACCTGGTGAGAATGTTCAGGATGGTGTGCTTGGAGAAGAAGGTCTTTGTGAAGTCCAGAAGGTCTGTGATGACCTTGTTGTTGGAGTCTGCCCAGAAGGATGAGAACTCAAAGGAGTTGCTGGTCTTCTTGGACTTGTTCCTGCCACCAACTTCCTGCTCCTTCAGGTGGTTTGACCTTGTGGTGTTGGAGTAGTATTTGGTGTTGGTGCCATTGGAGATGACAAATATCTGGACATACTCATAAAGGCCACAGCCCGCCCAGAAACTGTCCCTCTGATATCTGTTTATCTGGTTGAAGGCCTCCTTGAGCTGGACACCACGGCGCTTCAGTTCTACATGGACCAGCGGGAGTCCGTTGACGAGGATG
>JAZRWT010000219.1:0-23151 GCA_045599845.1 Candidatus Egerieisoma sp.
GAGGGCCGTCTGAAAAACATTTCGTACGTAAAGAACACGGTGAGCCATTACAATGCAGTTCTCAACAGTTTTATCAGCCGTAATCCCGGGTACCGCAGAGCTTCTTTTCCGTTTACCACAGGTGCAGCAGGCATAGCAGAATCTCCAGTTTCTTGTAATATTCCTGAAGGAAATACTCTGTTTTCCAAGGGGGCATCAGGCGTAGCAGAATCTTCAGTTTCCTGCAATATTCATAAAGAAAATGCACAGGCCGATAGGAAATTCCAGGAGGGAGGCGGAGCGGCAAGGGTGGCTTCAGACCGTCTTGCAGCAAGTTTCAACAGGGGTTTCACCGAGTTGTTCATTAATGGAAGCCGCAGCCAATGGCTCAGCGGCAACTCAGCTAAATACATAGGGCAGCATATAGGATACGCCACAAAAGCCATTGCCGCAGACAAATTCCTTTTCAGTCCGCTTACTCCCAATATCAATGTTTTCAACGGCGATGGTTTGTATATTGAATTTCCTGACGGCAGCGGAACCGGCATGCGGGCCAACAGCGTAAGCGGCAATATAGTCAGCTGCCGCTTTGCGGAAGGAGCTCCGAAAGGATTCAGTCTGCTCAAGCAATTCAATAAACTATTGCAGTACAGAAGTGGAAAGGAAATAAAGGTTTTCAGGAATTACAATATTTCCTTTGAACGGGAAATGGAGAAAAGCGGAAGCAGGAGGGAGGTTCCTGTTGAATTGAAAGTGGAGGGGAGGAATATCAGCGTGCTGTACAATGGTATGAAACTTCTGGAACATAGCATTGATTTTCCTTTCACAAAGGCGGAGAATCCGGAAAGGGCCAGAGCGGCTCTGATATCGGGCCTGAGCAGAAGTGCTGGTGACTACTCATTCAGTGTAAAAAGTGTTGAGGGGGAAATATCGTTCTACCCTCAATCGGTGATAAATCAGGCCAGAAGGGATGTTGCAGGGAAACTTTCCGTATATTTCAAGGAGCAGTATGAAAGCTTCAGGAAAGAATCGTTCGGGAATTTTGCAAGAAAGAGGCAATCGGGCCTGATTCATGAAGCAACAGAAAAAGCTTCGTTGTTCACAGGCAAAGGAATCATCAGTGATTACAGGGCCAACATTGCCAATCATCTGGCAAGGGAAGTTTATCAGGAGCTGGGATGCAAGGGTATTGAACCTGCGTTTGAACTTTCACAGATTCATGAAGATTCAAACGTTGCAACCGAGCTCATGCGTTGCAAATATTGCATAAGATACGAACTTGGCGTATGTTTGCGTGGCCGGAACAGTGGATTTGAAAGCAAGTCAAAGGATATTTCGCAAGGAACAAAATTGTTTCTTGAAAATGAAGGCCGTATTTTTGCTCTGCAATTTGACTGCAAAAATTGTGAGATGGTGATAATGAAACATACAAGAAATCAATAATAAACTCATGAAACATATTTTTATTACGATTTTATTGGCCCTTGCCTGCTCATCATGCGGAGTAATGGGACAAATTGACTGGAATTCACCGCATATGCAGCAGGCCGCCGCCGCTGCGCTCACTGCAGCAACAATAAGCGACAATCAGATTGCCCTGCTGAGCAAGGAAGCCGTTGAGCAGATGGATTCCGAGAACAAGCTGGCCGATGAAAAATATCAGCAGCGTCTGGCAAGACTAATGCAAGGCATCAACGATGTTGAAGGCCTGAAGATAAACTACAAGGTATATCAGACCAGGGAAGTGAACGCATTTGCCTGCGGCGATGGCTCAATCCGTGTTTACAGTGCGCTCATGGATATAATGGACGATGATGAACTCATGGCAATCATAGGGCACGAATGCGGTCATGTGGTTCACAAGGATACCAAGAAAGCAATGAAAAATGCCTATCTCACTTATGCCGCAAGATATGCTTTAGGTTCAGCAGGAGGAACAATAGGTGCACTTTCAATGTCTGCCCTAGGTGATATAGGACAGGCTTTCTTAAGCTCTCAATACTCACAGAAACAGGAATTTGCAGCAGACGATTATGGTTACAAATTCTCAACCGAGCATGGTTATGATCCTTACAGCATGGCCAAGGCCCTTGAAAAACTTGTACAACTTGCAGGAGGCACACAGGCGTCTGCTGTGCAAAAGATGTTCTCCTCACACCCCGACAGTGCCGAACGCGCAAAACGCATGCGCCAGAGGGCCGATATTGTATCAGGGAACAGTACAGTGGAATAGCAGATGGGCATTTGCATTTAATTGCAGGTATTTTTAATTTTGCAGGTTAAGAAAAATTGTTGATTATGAGACCTGCATTTGTTAAGATATTCTGTTTGTCAGTTGTGCTTTTTATAGGCTTTGCTTCTTCCGCCCAAGCTCAGGTGCAAGATGCAAAGAATCTTCCCGATGATCCTAGAGTCTGTTCCGGGAAATTGGCTAATGGATTGAGTTACATTCTAATAAAGAACAATGCGCAGAAAGGCAAAGCTGATGTTGGAGTGCTGCAGAAAGTTGGGACAAGCCTTGAGGGCAAAAGCCAGAAGGCAATGTTCAAGTTGCTTGAAATGCTTACAATGCGTGGCACAAGGAATTTTGACGATGCCAGCATACAGGCTTATTTAAGTTCAATAGGTGTGCCCGCCTCAAACGTTGATTTCTCAACCGGAGCTGATCAGATTGCCTATACTATCAGGGACGTACCAACCCAATCTGAGAACCAGGTGGATTCAACTTTGCTTATTCTCTATAACTGGCTCGGTTCACTCAATCTTGACGAAGACGACATAAAGGATGAAAGCGTTTTCCTCAAGTCCAGACTTTCCTATGAAAACACTGCGCAGGCCCGCTTGAACGATGCCCTTCTCAAGGAGTTGTACCCTAAATGCAATTATTATCAGAGTCTGACTCCGGAGCAGATTGCAGCAATAGGGAATTACAGTTCAAAGAATTTGCGTTCATTTTATTATGACTGGTTCCGTCCTGAATTTCAATGTATTGCCATTGCAGGTGACATTGATTTGAAGCTTATGGAATCAAAAATCAAGTCACTGTTCGTAACCATTCCAAAATCAATAGATAAAAAAGAAAGGAAATATTACACGCCTAAGGATTACAAAGGTGTGAAGGTATGCATTAAAACAGACAAGGAATACAACAAAACGCTTGTAACAATAGCTTTCCTGAAGAAACCGTTGCTCAAGAAATACAGAGGAACAGCGCTTCCATATTTGCAGGAGTATTTCGATGAAATGGTGAAACGCTCACTTTCAGACCGTTTGAATGCGGGCATGCTTGGAAAGAACCTTTCAATATTGAACTTGAAAGTGGAAAAAGGGCGTTTTCTTGACATATCCAATCTTGATGCGTTCAGCATAAGCTTTGAAACATTGCCGGAGTACGCATATTCGGCAGTTTCGTTTGTTGGAACCGAAATAGAGAACATTGCAAAGAACGGTTTCAATTCACAGGAGATTCATAAGAACAGAGATTTGTATTTCAAGGAGATAGAGGCTCTTTACAATGGAAGGAACACTCTTGCCAACAGTTTCTATTTCAACAGAATCAAGAATCATTTCTTTGACTCCTACACTTTGGCCAGCGTTGAGATGAAGTTTGAAATGCTCAAGGAAATGGTTTATTCCACTTCCATGACCGATGTGAACAACTATGCTCAGAAAGTGTTCAATTCCAATGACAATACCCTTATTTACTGTTTCATGCCTCAGAAAAAAGGTATGATGCAGCTGTCTGAGGAGAGGTTGCTTTCATCTTACAGTTCTTCCGCGCTCAGTGCTATGGTTGCTTCCGGTGCTGAGGTTCTGGCATGGCCAGTACTGTTGTTGGGAAATTATAAATCAACTATCGTAAGTGAAACAAAGGATGAGGCATTGCAGGCTGATATCGTTCATCTGTCAAATGGCGCCACTCTGGTTTTCAAGAACGATGCAATGCCAAGGGATACCATTGAACTGCGTGCAGTAAGCAAAGGAGGTTATTCGCTTATCAAAGGTGTTACGCCGAATATGGAGCGTTTCGTAAATATGGCATCGTATTCCGGAGGCTTGGAAGAGATGCCTTGCACCACTGTTGACAGGCTCTTTTCATACAACGATATAGAATTCTCCACCGGTATCACCGCACAGAACGAGTACATTTACGGAAGGGCGGACAAATCTGATTCATACAAGATGCTTGAAGCTGTTTATATGGCAATGATGCGCAGACGCAGTGATCAGCCGGCATACGATGCAATGAAGAAAGCTTACATTTATGAAATAAACACTCAGAGTCTGAATCCTCAGGAAGCTTTCCGCGATACTGTTGCATATTACGGTGTGAGCAACAAGAATTTTGTGAAGAGTCTTGATGCCGCAAGCATTGAGGCTTTGGATTACGGAACACTTAAGGCACAGATAGACAAGCGTTTCTCCAATGCAGCGGACTGGACTTTCATTTTCTGCGGAGATTTTGATTATGAGCAGCTCAAGGCTCAGGCCGTAAAATGCATTGGAGCTATTCCTGGAAATCCTAAAAATCTTGAAGGCAGCATAGTGATTCCAAATTATGTGAACAAGAATAATGTTGATTACAGGTTCCTGTTCAAAATGGTTTCTCCAAGGACTTTCGTGAGCGTTACAAGAAATATGGCCGCTGAGTCATCGTTGAAGAATTATATCATAGGGTATATGTCAATGATTTACCTCAGGAACCGTATTGAAGCAGACAAGAGTTTGAGAATGCTTTCGAATGTTGATGTATCATACAGGGCGGCCACTTATCCGGAGCAGATAGCCAGTCTGCATGTAGGTTTTGAATCGGACAGCACTTTTGCGCAGAACGGAGTTGACCGCATACACGGCATTCTTTCATCCGTTGCCAGGGGCGGAATGGACGGTGATTCGTTCAACAGCTTGAAAGCAAGCACCAAGGCCGCATTCCTTGCACAATGTACCAGACGTTCGTTCTGGCTTACAGTCCTTGAACGCAAATATATGGACAATAAGGATTACTATTCCAATTTCATGGATATACTCAGCGGTATAAGCAAGGATGAATTCCAGGCGTATATCAGGAAATTCCTTGACAATAGTAATGACATTACCATAATAATGGACGGCACAACAAAGGATGTGAATACCCAGAATCTGTTCAAGCGTGATGATTTCATAAGGGAATATTTCAATGTGAAGTAAACCATAAAAAACTTTGGCTTCAATGGCAGGCCACAATGGCTTTTGAAAAAATGGATGTTGTTCAACTGAATAAAATATTGGAGATAAGGTCTCATTTGCACAAGCTTGTGGATGAGGGCAGGATGCCACATGCTCTTATGCTGAGCGAAAGAGCTTCGTACGGTGCCCTTCAACTTGCAATGGATCTTGCTTCGTATCTGTTGGACAATGATATAAAGGCGCAGAGGCTTGTTCATCCGGATATGCATTTCCTGTTTCCTGTGAATCTTTCCACCAATTTCAAGGACGTTAAGAGGGAGAAGTTGGTGATTGATGATTTTTACAGATTCTTCAGGGATTTGTATGCTTCCAATCCGTTTTTCAGTGAGAATGAGCTTTATGATGCCTTGAGCCTGGATGGACGTATGGGGAACATAACCGTAACTGAATGCTCGTTACTTATGCGCAAGCTGAGCATGACTGCATTCATTGGCGATGTTAAAGTTGCAGTCATACTTTTCCCTGAAAGGATAAACGAGGTGGCATCCAACAAATTGCTCAAAACCCTTGAGGAGCCCAATCCGGGAACTTACATAATAATGCTCACCAGGGCAAAGGAACGTATTCTTCCAACCATTCTGAGCCGTTGTTCCATTCTTGAAGTACCGCCGGCGTCAACTGAAGAAATAGCCGTCCTGCTTGAAAAGGAGCATGGAGTGGATTCACAGACAGCTCTTGTTCTTGCCAGAAAATCCGCAGGAAGCTGGGGTGAGGCAAGACAGCTGGTTTTAGAGTGGAAGAAGGATGGAAAGAATGACAATGAGCACAGGAGCATATTTCTGCGTCTGCTTCAGAACGGAATAAAAAAGGACCTTGTTTCCATGCAGACAGAATGGGCTGAACTGGCAGCAATGAACAAGGAGGAGCAGAAAGCGTTCTGCATCTGTGCATTGGATACCATACGTTCAATATACATGATAAAGCAAGGTATGGAAGATTTGAGCTATATGCTTCCTCAGCAGCTGAGCGGACTGAGAATATATGCCCAGAATCTCAAACCTGAATTCTATCAGAAAGCATACGATTTTATTACGCAGGCAATAGTGCACATAAATGCCAATGTAAATGCCAAGTTCATATTCTGTGACATTTGCAATAGGATATACCATTTTGCCTGATTATTTTTAACGGACTTATTATGCCTGAAATAAAAGAATACGATTGCCACAGAGGTTGTGAAAAGAAGACCGATCAGGAAGGCAACCTCATTTGCAAATATGATATAAGCTGTTGCAAGCTTGCTGTTTTCGACTGGCTTGAAGGCATTGGCTCAGCAGGTATGGAGAAGCTTTTTCAAGTCAGGTTCAAAAATACCCGCAAGGCCGTTTTTATCAACGAATCCGGCCAGACCATACGCATTGGAGATATGGTCATTGTGGAAGCTGTAACAGGCTATGATCTTGGAATAGTCACTCTCAGTGGCGCAATGGTGGGCAGAGTTCTTGAAAGGAGCGGAGTTGATTCAAGCAATTTCACTTTCAAGAAGATTTACAGGAAGGCAAAGCAGGCGGATATTGAGAGATGGAAGGAAGCCACGGCAAGGGAACATTCAATAATGATACGTTCACGCCAGATTGCCGCCAATCTTGGTCTTGACATGAAAATAGGTGATGTGGAGATGCAGGGCGATGGCAGCAAGGCCATTTTCTATTATATAGCCGATGAACGCGTGGATTTCAGGCAGCTGATCAAGGATTTCGCGGAGGAGTTTCATATAAGGATTGAAATGAAGCAGATTGGTGCCAGACAGGAGGCCGGGCTCATAGGCGGAATCGGAGTATGTGGGCAGGCTATCTGCTGTTCAAGGCACATGAACAGTTTCCAGTCAATCACCACTTCCGCCGCAAGATGTCAGGACCTCAGTCTGAATCCTCTGAAACTTGCAGGGCAGTGCGGGAAACTCAAATGCTGCATAAACCACGAGGCATCCGTATATATTGATGCTCAAAGTCATATGCCTAAGGTCAATGGACCAATATATCTGGAAGACGGTGAGGCTACACTTGTAAAGAGGGATATTCTCAAAGGCGTTTTCTGGTTCTCGTACGACCCCGGAAGCATGGCCAACATATATCCTTTGACCTGCAATGAGCTTGAAGAAATTCTTGAACTCAACAGAAAGAACATTAAAGGCCGTTCATTAATGGACAATGACATACAGGAAAGCACTTCTCCTGAATTCATGAGTGCAGCGGGCGAGGAGAGCATATCCAGATTCGACAAACGCAAGAATTCTCGGCACAAGAAAAACAAAAAGAAGAAACAATGAGAAAAATAACCCTGTTGCTCATATTTTTCTTTACAATGCTGCTCTCAATGGCCTGCCATATACTGGATAATGACAGTGCATATCTGGCAATGGACCCGCAGCAAGGCTGGACATATCCGGTAAAATTCTCCCTTGAATCACCTTCAGGCTCCAACAGCTCACTTTTTCTTTGCCTGCAGTTCAAGTATGACAAGGACTATGTCAAGGAAAACGGGAAGTTTCCAGTTGCCGTCCACATGAAGAATGTTCAAAAAATCATTGTTTCAGATACGGTAACGCTTGATTTCAACAATGTCCCTGATAAATTTGTGCGCATCGAGCAGGGATATGTGTCCTATGATATGGAAATCAGGACAGGCGGCCAGATGGACTCGTTCAAGCAAGGGTCAAGGGATTTGAGCGTTACACTATCGCCAGTAAAGGACAAGGACGGCAATTATCCTGATTTGAATTCCAGAATATCGTTCCTTTGTGTAGGATTCAGAAAATTATGAGTGGTAAGGATAAGTTGAAGAAGTTCCGTGAGAATCAGGGATTCACTTGTCTGGTGCAGCCTGAGAACAGTGAACTGGTGGGTAACAGCTATCAGAAGGATTTCTATCTCAAGGATTATAAATATAAAGGATGCTGGAGCCGTGAATTCTTTGGGAACAGCAATCCAATAGTTCTGGAAATAGGTTGTGGCAAAGGCGAATACACTCTGGAACTTGCCAGACGATGCCCTTCCGTGAACTTCATTGGAATTGACATCAAGGGAGCGCGCCTGTGGAGGGGGGCCAAGACAGCCACCGAGGAGGGGATTGCCAACGCAGCATTCATAAGAACCAGAATTGAATTCATAGAGGCCCTCTTTGCTCCCGGCGAAGTTCAGGAAATCTGGATAACATTTGCAGACCCGCAGATAGGCAGGGAACGCCACAGACTCACATCGCCCCGCTTCCTTGAAAGATTCCGCAATATCCTACATGGCGATGGTGTAGTAAAACTCAAGACGGACAGCAAGTATCTGTACCATTACACCCTTGAACTGCTGAAGTTGAACTCTCTGCCCGTGCACGTGCTTTGTGAAGACGTGTATGCGCAGCCGCCTGTGGTTTATGTCAGTGTTGCAGATGATCATTCCGCCGAGTCTGTTTGTGCGCAAAACAGCATGGTTGCAGGACGTTCTTCCGATGCAGAAGCCGTTCCAGCGGTGGAAACTGTTTCAAATGATGGACTTGATGATATAATCACCTCCGTGCAGACTTTCTACGAGAAGCATTACATTAAGAACGGCCTGAAGATTCACTATCTGGAGTTCTCATTGTGGCCTGCAGCTGAGTCTGTGGATAGAGAGACAGTTTCCGTGGAAAATATTGTGCCGGCAGCAACTGGTCCCTATGTGGAAATCTCTGCAAACAAGCTTGTTCCTGACGCTGTTGACGAACTTTCTGAGTTAGAACGCAGACAAGGTTTCGTTGCAATTGAATCACCCCAGTGGGATGAAAGCTATTGGGAGGCAATTGAGATGCAAGGCCGCGCCGGAGTCCTGAACAACAAAGGCTGCCTGTAAATAACCATCTGAAAATCAGAAGCTGTGAAAAATGACACATATTTGTGTAATCTGCTTCCTGTGCCACCGCCGAATAGGGCGGCAGCAACAGCGAAGCATCAAGATATTTATCGGATAGTGAATATGAACGGCATAGTAAAGCTACACTTGACCGCTTTTCCGTTTTCTTTGGCTGGAGTCCACTTTGGAGAAGAAGATATTACCCTGAGCACCTCATTGTTGAGTTCTTCGGATACTCCGGAAATTATCTTTGGATCAACCAGATTCCCATTTTCATCAATTGTAAGGGAAACCACCACTTTTCCTTGTATTCCCGATTCTGTAGCGCTTTTGGGATAAGTCACTCGTTCGCATACCCATTTTACAAATTCAACGGTATTTCCGCAGTTGAAACCAGGCCGCTCGTCAAGCATTTGGGAGGAATTGTTTTCTACAATTGACACATAGTCCCGCTTCTGGCTTGTGCACAGGCACAGCACTGAAAGCATCAAAGGCACGCATGCAATATATGCAAGTCTTGCCAGTCTGTTTGTTTTTTTTGTTTGCATCATTTTGATTCTGTTTTTAAGTTTGGTGTGATTGAAGCCGTTGGCCATTTGGAAGCGTTCCGCTCCTACAGCTTTCTTCACCAGTAACAATTGATATTGTGTTGCATCGATGCCTTGTTTAAGTAAAGATTCATCAGCCTCGTATTCCTGCACTTCCTTAAGATTGTTTCTGGCCATCCAAACCAATGGATTGAACCAGTGAAGTGCAGTTATGACCGAGAATAATATTATTTCAAGGGAATGGTAATTTTCCACGTGAATCATTTCATGGCGGAGGATGAGAGGGTTTTGTTCAAAGTCTTCACGGCTGATTGCAATGTGCCTGAAGAAACTGAACGATGCTATGGGTTCTTCCAAAAGAGTTATTGAGAAACCGTCGCTGTGGACAATCTCTCCCTTGCGGCATATAGCGAATGTCTTAAGTATTGATATTGCGCAATCGCTTGCCACTGCTGCCGTTCCGGCAAAGTAAAGTCCTTTGAGCAATAAAATCCAATTCCATCGTCCTGATTCCCCCGCAGTGTTGCCAAAGACTTTTGTTTCAGGAATTTCTATATGCGGAATATAGGAAGCAGCCGACTCTGGTATGAAAAAGAAGTCCAACAAGGGCAATGCCATACAGAGCACAGAACCTGTCATAAGAGCAAATCTATTGAAGCGGAAGAACGTGGTCTTCTTCATGAACAGGATGAAGAACAGGTGGAATAACGAGAGCATAAGCCCGCTTCTTATGATATAGGCTATCATTTTCTCCTGCGTTCTATTTGAGCAATCAGTTCCTTGAGCTCGTCAAGGCCAATTTTGTCTTCCTCCACGAACTGGTTTACCATACTTGCGTATGAGTTGTTGTAATAGCGCAAAACCACATCACCTATTGTTGTTCCCCTATATTCCTTTTCCGAAATTGCCGGAGTGTACTGGAATGAATTGGCCATGGGCTTTCTGCTTACGAATCCTTTTTCTTCCAGGAACTTGACCTGGGTTGCCACGGTATTGTAATTCGGTTTTGGTTCAGGCATTTGAGCCACAATATCCCTGATAAACACTTCACCTTTCTTCCAGATGATGTTCATCACTTCTTCTTCCTTGAATGTCAGTCTTTGCTTCATACTTGTCTTGAGTTTTTATACTTTTTCACTGCAAAGATAGACATAATTTTCATAACTCCTAATAAATTTAGGAGTTTAACGATAAATTTTAGTTGTTTTTCGTCTGATCCAGCCCGCTTTCAAGAAGAGTTTTTTCCTTGATTTGTACTTGGGCTTTTCTGCCAGAAAGTCGTCAATGCCCATTTCCGGATTCGTGCGTCCATAGAAATCATTGATTTTGGATTTGCTTATCGTGAAGTTAAATCTCTTACTTCTATGGTCCCTTTTTAAATTATTTTCCTGGGGAATTTTCAATTGCTATCTACATTGTTTGCCAGAGCTGCGCTTCAATTATTTGTTCTCATAAAGGTAAACAAATCAATCTCGCACAACCAGTAAGTTCAGAGTTTGAGGAGCATGTGCGGAAATCTTGCGTCAATCATTTTCCGGGGAACTCCGCAATTCCTTGCGATTACCGGCCATTCGGATACATTGCTGCAAACATTGTCAATGATTTCCTTTGCGTTCCTGATGTTACAGAATTCTGCACAGGAGAGCAGGTCGGCTTTGCTTATGTTGCTGAACTTGTTGTTTATTGACATTTGATGAGTATTTGTCCAGTTGCCGTCAGGATTGTATGCAAATCCTATGTCGTATGCCGGAGACAGTCTCCAATGGCCGGTGGAATTCATCAGGAATGAAATGTTCTTGGTATGATCGTCCTGGTTCCTGATTATCACATTGAATACCATTCGCAGGAACATTTGTTCCGCCTGAGAATATGGAAGTCGGAGGCGTCTCATTATAGTGAAAGCTTGTTCATAGGAATATGCTCTTTGAAGGCGGAAATCATAATGCGCTATGCCGCATAAGGTCTGCATGTGAATTTTCCTTCCGTTTTTCCTGTCGAAGCGTTTGGTCAGGAAATGTGCCCTTCCATTCTCTTCAATCAGAGAGCAATCGGACATTTCTATGCCACACTTTCTGGCAAGTTGATAGAATGAATATTCCAGCCTTCCAAAATTTTCAGTTTTCCTGAAGCCTGCTTCAGCTGATACACCATCCAATTTTATAAGATAATAGTCAAAGCCTGCAGGTGCGGGTATCTGACCTGAACGAACCTCACCGCTTTCTTTATTGTATGCAATCAGTGCCTTTGCTCTTTGTCCCCCAGCGGATGTCCCCAGACGAAGGATTTCGGCAATGGCGGCTTTTCTGTTTGAATTGATATTCACTCCAAAACTTGACTTGGCATTGAGTGCTTCAGCAGCCACTTTTACCAATGAATCAATTTCAAATTTCATATACGGATCCGTATCAGGCCCGGTTGCCGGTTCAAATTCCAAAGCGCCCATGCACCTTTTCCCTAAGAAGCACAGAGTTTCCACAGGGTTGGCGGACCTGCTTCCAATAAGATCCAGCCACCTGTTAAACAAAGTGCGTCCGTATGTGTCCGGAAGTGAATCCGCAAGCATGCCCGGGAGGCCGCTGAACGTGTCATTGTTGAGGTTCCCGAAAGAATATATACGCCCTGGGATAACGGGCATCATAATTGGTGAGGGCTCGATGTTTTTTCCAACCAAATCCGCATTATACTCAAATTGAGCCATATTATATGTTTGGTCCCAACGGAATGTTCCTACGTTCATTCCAAACATATTCACTCTTGCTACATCTACCATTCCGCTTCCTCCTCAACGTTTTTTGTGATATGTGGTTTTGTGGCACGTTTTCTCTTATGTCTGTTAATTGAATGTACCATTTCATAATATTCATTCGGGCTCATCTGCTCAGGTTCACATAGACTCCTTATGGAATCAAGCATGCCGAGTGTGCGCAATATGCGAACAAGAGTGTCAAAGGAACCTATTTCCCCTGCTTCAAACTTTTTAATGGATGAACGGGAGACCAAGGAATCCTCGGCAAGTTTCTCTTGTGTAATATTCTGCTTGAGTCGGGTAGCCTTTATCTTTTCCCCTGTCTTTTTTTGAATCTGAGAGTCGGTGAGAGCATAGATATTATCCATAATGATTATATATTAAATCTTTATTATGCAAATATATAAATTATGGTTTAATATTCAATCATTATAATGTGTTTACAAGAAAATGATAAACTCAGTTTACGGGCATCCATAGTTGAAACTCTTGCTGCAACAGGCAAACCTGTGATTCTAGTGCTGAATGAAGGAAGACCTCGTCTCATTAACGGTATTGCTCCTATGGCAGATGCCATAGTACACACTTTCCTTCCAGGAAACTATGGAGGCAATGCTCTGGCGAATCTTCTTTCCGGAGAGTCCAATTTCTCCGGCCGCCTTCCATAAACTTATCCTAAATACCATGGATTGTTCATTACTTACGACTGCAAACCGTGTGAATATGTGGAGACAATGGAAGGTGCGTACAACTATGATGCCAATACACCCGTTCAGTGGTCGTTCGGATACGGACTGTCATATTCGGAAGTGGAATACAAGGATTTGAAGCTTGTGGAACTGGCATTCAAGGATGCGGTAGGTCCTTTTTCAATCATATTCGCTTTGCAGGCAGCTGATCGGTTTGAACCAGCGTTCAGATAACCGGCGTTTACATAGAGATGGGAGGTGGAATACATTAGAAATGAAATGCTCTTAGTATGGTTGTCCTGGTTCCTGCCTTGGCCTGACTGTATATATGCGAAGCATTTCATACAATAGGTGAAGCCGGTGAATTTATTTTTGCTGAAGAAATCAAAGTCTTTCCCATCAAAGACTTTGAAAGTAAACTGCGTTCACGCTCAAAAGGACGGCGCTTTCAACGCGCAGGCGGCTTGGTCCTAGTGTTATGGCCTTGAAACCGTGCTGCATTGCACATTCTATTTCAGCCTGCGAGAAGTCTCCTTCCGGGCCAGAAGTTGCTGAATGTGGTAAACTTGACGACATAGTCACCTCGGTGCAGACCTTTTATGAAAAGCATTATATCAAGAACGGCCTGAAGATTCACTATCTGGAGTTCTCATTGTGGCCTGCAGCTGAGTCTGTGGATAGAGAGATATTTTCCGTGGAGAATATTGTACCAGCAGCTGCCGGTGCCAATATGGAAATCTCCGCAAACAAGTTTGTTCCTGACACTGTTGATGAACTTTCTGCGCTTGAACGCAGGCCAGGTCTCGTTGCAATAGAATCACCCCGGTGGGATGAAAGCTATTGGGAGGCAATTGAGATGCAAGGCCGCACCGGAGTCCTGAACAACAAGGGCTGCCTGTAATTTGCGCATAAAACTGTGAAGTAGAAAAAGACCTGTCCAAATAACCCCGCTCAAAATGCATTCTGGCGGTGTTCGCATGGACAGGTCCCACCTGAAAGGTCACACCTGTCCACCCAAGCCTTGCGTGAATGCGTTCTGGCGGGCCTTGCATGGACAGGTCTTTTTCGGGTTGCAATATATGCGGTTTATTATGAACAGCCTTGCAGATTCTTTGGGGTTGTGTTACAATCCAAGATTGCATGACTTGCAAGCGGAAATCACGCCACAGCTGTCATTCAGATTTTATCCTTGCATTCTTCATAAACGAGCCCGCATAAACGTATTATCTGTTTTATGGAACTGTTGTATTGTGATTTCAGCCGCCTCGCAAGTTGCAGTCTTTGACTTGTGTTCAGGTTCTTGATGCTTTTGCAACCGAACATTTGAAGGCACATCTGCGTTTTATGCCCGCGCATCTCGCTCATTGGAATGGAAAGTCTGGATATTTCACCTTCTCTTGACTCAATGTCAGATTCCTTGGAAACGCACATGAAGAAATTGAAACTCCTGTGAGTCCTGAAAATTCGTTCAACAATTTCATACTCCACGTATTCTCCTGGAAATATCAGCCCATCTTTTACCTTGACTTTCATCTCCTTGTTCTGGTGAGTTTTCATTTCCAGTTTCAATGCCGATGAAGATATTTCTCTTGCCTCGAAAGACGAATCAATTTCGTTCTGCAATGTCCAGTATCCAGTTTTTCTGAAGAGGAGCGGTCCGCTGGACCAAGGATAGTCATAGGCAGTGAACGGGATTCCTGCAACTGGCGGATTCTTTATCACATAGCAGATTGCAGTTTTCAAATATATGTCTGTATCTATCTTTTGAAAGTGAATGGGCACATCCTTCAGTTTGGCTTTTTCTCCATATTTCCAGCTTAGGTATTGGGAAGTTCTTCGCACATACTCATGCATGAATTCATTGCATTGAACAAATTCTCCATACAATATGAAATGCACGTGAGTGTCCATAAGGCAGAAAGCAAGAATAGCAATCTCATAGTCCTTGACCACAAAATATATTCTGTTCATGCCTCGGATAAAATCTTCTTCATCTGCAAACATTTCATCAACGGCATTGCCATCGGTTGTGAAATGCCAGCAGTTTCTTATGGTCTTGTTCTGCCCTTTCACAAACGGAAGGTTCAAGCCAAGGTCCGCTTCAATCTTCTGCTTCAATTTGTCATTCATTCCCATTCACTTAATTCGCCGCCTCAAGTGGCCGCCTCCGCAGGAAACAAAAGTATTCATAAGAACTGAAATGCATGTGCTGTTTCTGCAAAATATTGTTTCAATTTTTATAGAAAATTTGCATTCCAGTTTCGCAGGTTTTACGTAAGTTCCTGAAGTTAAAGAATTATGAAAAAACAGGTAAGATTTATGAATGATACATAAAGATTGCCAACTTATGTTGCTGTCCGATTGACCGGAATTTTCCCTGAGTCACACGGATTTTCTGATACAAGCCACCAGATGCGCCTACCCGAAAATGACCTGTCCAAATATCCCCGCTCAAAATGCATTCTGGCGGTGTTCGCATGGACAGGTCCCACCTGAAAGGTCACACCTGTCCACCCAAGCCTTGCAGGAATGCAGTCTGGCGGTCCTTGCATGGACAGGTCTTTTTCGGGTTGCAATATATGCAAAGTATAATGAAAAGCTTTGCTGCGCTTTGCAGCACCAAGAATGGATTTGCAGTCAAGAGAATTTTCGGAAGGAGAAATACACTGTAAAGAAAATCAGTTAACCAGCCTCTAAACTGTCAACCAATCTCATGGAAGGTCATCCGGGAGTCGGAGAGAGCATAGATATCATCCATAATGATTATATATTGAACCTTTATTATGGAAAAATATAAATAAAGGTTCAATATTCAATTATTATAGTTTTGGTCAGATGCTTTGGAGGTAAACAGCGTTTACGGAAAGGAGGGCGGCGCTTTCAACGCGCAGGCGGCTTGGGCCCAATGTTATGGCCTTGAAGCCGTGTTGCATTGCACATTCAATTTCTTCCTGTGAGAAATCACCTTCAGGGCCGATTATTATGGTTATTTTTTTATCATTGGTTACAAATGAGGTGGATTCCATGCCATTTGATTTCTCAATATCTTCAGATATGGAATCTGAGCTATATTCAAGGCTGGCTTTTGGCGTTGTTTCTGAAGTATGATTGACATTCTTGTCTTCTGAATCATTTCGGAAGAAGTCGGTCAGGGCCTCCGTTATGCTTTGTTTAGGGAATTCATTTCCGCAGTAGCAGATGAGGCGCAAATCTGCCACAGGCTTACCGAGTGCAGATGATAAAGCTTTTTCCGTGCCGGCTTCAGGTAAGTCCTGGTTGTGGTGGCCGGCAGGGGTGGAACTGTTGCCCAGTGGGAAGGTGGAGTTGAGCCAGTCTGTGAACTTGACAGGTTCCTGCAAAACGGGAAGGGTTCCTTTGAGGGACTGCTTTATGGCGCTTACAAGAATGCGGCGGCATCGTTCCGTATTAATGTCCTTGCGTTCCGAATGCTCGCAGATTACCGGGACTATTTCATTGAGGCCGGTTTCCGTGCCTTTTTCCAGAAACCATTCGTAGCGGTCCATATTCTTTGTGGGCGCTACGGCCATTGTTAAAAGATAAGGGTGTGCTCCAAAGTTGGGAATAATTTCCTCAACGGTACAGAGCGTTTGCTCGTTATCGCCTGATGATTTTGAGTGTTTGCCTCTCGGCTTGTCCAATGCTAGGTTGCATTCGTATTCTCTATGCTTGCTGTCTTTTCTGGCACACATTTCCTTATCCTGCTGCCAGTACTTTCCATTTTGATTGTTTCCTTCCTGTGCAGAAGATAATATGCTGCACTTGAAAAGACTGCCGCTGCCATCAATCACATTTATGATATCGCCTGGCTTGTGGCGCAGCACTTTAATGCAATGGCGGCTCTCCTCCCTGTCAAGTTCAACGGAGGAGCTGCCGCCAATGATGTTGTCTGAAAAGAAAAGTTCCACCCGGATTATTTAGAAGCTGTGTTAAAATGGTTCACGAACTTTATTATAGTATATTTTCTGATGGATTTGTGCTTGAAGTGAGGGAGCATACCGGTTGGTATGTGACCGAACTGAAAGTGCAAAGACGCAGAAAAGATGCATAAGAAAGGAGATGAATCATTTTAAGACAGCTTCTTAATTACGCCAAGTTCCTTTCCAATCTTGGTGAATGCTGCAATCGCGCGGTCAAGATGCTCCTTCTTGTGGCCTGCTGAAATCTGAACGCGGATTCTTGCCTGTCCTTTAGGTACTAC
Source organism: Candidatus Egerieisoma sp. (assembly GCA_045599845.1). GTDB lineage: Bacteria > Bacteroidota > Bacteroidia > Bacteroidales > UBA932 > Egerieousia. The sequence continues at coordinate 17,229 of JAZRWT010000219.1, forward strand.
TGGATAGTAGAAGCCTACTACGTAAATGCCTTCTTCAAGAAGTTTCTCAGCCATTCTCTGTGAAAGAGGTGCATCATAAAGCATAACGGCGCAAATTGCACTCTGTGTTGGTTTGATATCGAAACCCGCCTCTTTCATCTTGCCAACGAAGTAATCCGTGTTCTCGTGCAGACGGTCCTGAAGTTCGTTTGTGCGGGCCATCATATCGAACATTGCACAACCTGCTGCCGCTACCATTGGAGGAATTGAGTTTGAGAAGAGGTAAGGTCTTGAACGCTGGCGCAGAAGGTCTATGATTTCCTTCTTTCCTGTTGTGAATCCGCCAACTGCTCCACCAAATGATTTTCCAAGAGTTCCTGTGTGAATCTCAATCTTGCCGCGGAGATTGTAAAGTTCTGCAACACCACGGCCTGTCTTTCCTACAACGCCTGCTGAATGTGATTCATCAACCATTACCATTGCGTTGTATTTCTGAGCGAGTTCGTAAATCCTATCAAGAGGACATACATTACCGTCCATTGAGAATACACCGTCTGTTGCTATGAGGCGGAAACGCTGTGCCTGGGCTTCCTGGAGACATTTCTCCAATTCTTCCATATTGGCGTTTGCATATCTGTATCTCTTTGCTTTGCAGAGTCTCACGCCATCAATGATTGAAGCGTGGTTGAGTGAATCGGAAATTATGGCATCCTCTTCACCAAGCAGTGGCTCGAATACTCCGCCGTTTGCGTCAAAGCATGCTGCATAAAGGATTGCGTCCTCTGTTCCAAAGAATTCGGCAATCTTTTTCTCAAGCGCTTTGTGGAGGTCCTGTGTACCGCAGATGAACCTTACGCTTGACATTCCAAAGCCTCTTTCATCAAGAGCTTTCTTAGCTGCGTCAATGAGTTCCTGGTTGTCTGAAAGACCAAGATAGTTGTTCGCGCAGAAGTTGAGGACATCCTTTCCTGTGCTTACCTTGATTTCTGCCTTCTGTGGTGAAACAATGATTCTTTCGTTCTTATACAAACCGGCCTCCTGAATTGAATTCAATTCTGACTGGAGGAATTTTTGAAAATCTGTGTACATTATGTGTGATTTTTAGTTTTTTACTTTTCAATCTTACAAATTTAACTCTTTTTACAAATTGTACCATTAATTTTTGTCCGCTTTTGACTTTTTGTCTTTGTGTTCCGAACAGGATTTGCCTGTTTTCTGTGCGGGACTGCTGAATTTGCCTGTTACGAGCAGGTTTGGCACCTCAACATGCTCGTTTTGCAGCGAACTTGTGGTTTTGACCCTGTTTTCTGTGCGAAACGTCAGGATATTGTTTGCCCATTTTTTGCCGTTAGTGAAAAATGACTTATTTTTGGAAAAATGAAAATTGAGGAGCTGAAAATAGGGCAGAGGGCTGTTATTACGGCGGTTGGCGGCGAAGGTAACGTCCGCGGTCATCTGCTTGGAATGGGCTTTGTTCCAGGTGCCACAATACAGCTTGCCAAGAAGGCTCCTATGGGCGATCCTCTTGAAATCAAGGTTCACGGTTATACTATCTCCGTACGCAAGGCTGAAGTGGAGGAAATCGAGGTTCAGGCGGAATCATATTGTGCCGGCTGTGTCAACGGCACTTCCTGTTCGTATTCAAACTGTGCAAAATGTGCCGATTGGAGCAATATGGTTGCCGGTGGCAGGAAGATGGCGGGAGGAAAAGTTTGTGAAACTATCGCCGTGGATGAAAATTTTGCCTATAAAGATGCTTTGCACGAGCATAACTCGCATCCTGGTCTTGGTGAGGCCGGCAGGTTCCATAATGTAAAGGAGGCGCCTGCGCCTGTAAGAAAGGGAGAGTTGAAGTTTGCTCTGGCAGGACAGCAGAACAGCGGCAAGACCACCTTGTTCAATCTTCTTACTGGCTCAAATCAGCATGTAGGCAATTTTCCGGGCGTTACACTGGAGAGAAAGGATGGAGGTATAAAGGATTATCCACAGATTACGATTACCGATCTGCCGGGCATATATTCGCTTTCCACTTTTTCATCGGAGGAACAGGTTTCCAGGGATTTTCTGCTGAAGGAGAAACCGGACTGCATAATAAACATAGTTGATGCCGGCAATATAGAGCGCAATCTGTATCTGACCATTCAGCTCATGGAGCTGGAGATTCCTATGGTACTGGCGCTCAATATGATGGATGAGGTGCTGGGTAATGGAGGCCAGGTGAGGGTGAACGAGATGGAGAGGCTGCTGGGAATACCTGTGGTTGCCATATCGGCAGCCAGGAACGAGGGTGTTGACGAGCTTCTGGAGCACGCAATCCATATTGCACGTTACAATGAGAAACCTCTGACTCGCGACTTCTGCAACAAGTCCTCCGAAAAGGGTGCGGCTGTTCACAGGTGTATTCACGGAATAATGCATCTTGTTGAGGATCACACCCAGAAGGCCGGATTTCCTGTTCGTTTTGCGGCAGGCAGAATCATTGAAGGTGACGAGGCTTTGATACAGGCTCTTGGTCTTGATGTCAACGAACTTGAGATGATAGAGCACATAATCGTACAGATGGAACAGGAACATGGTATGGACCGCCACGCTGCTATGGCCGACATGCGTTTTGCATTCATAGGCGGACTGTGTTCTGTAACGGTTTCGCATCCTAAGGAGAGCCGCGGGATGCTCAGGAGTACAAGAATCGACAGGGTGCTTACCGGCAAATGGACTGCTATTCCTATATTCATTGCCGTATTCGCACTCACTTTATACCTTACGATAGATGTTCTGGGCGGCCCGCTGCAACGCTGGCTTGAAGGGGGCATTTCCGCCTGCGGAGAAATGGTTGGCTCCTGGATGCTTTCGGCTCAGGTGAGCGAACCTATACGCTCATTTGTTGTTGACGGCATTTTTGGAGGAGTTGGCTTTGTATTGAGTTTCGTACCTATAATAATCCTTCTGTTCTTCTTCCTTTCAATGTTCGAGGACAGCGGCTACATGTCACGTGCGGCATTCATCACGGACAGACTCCTGCGCCATGTGGGGCTTTCAGGCAGGAGCATTGTTCCACTGGTGATAGGATTCGGCTGTTCGGTTCCGGCTATAATGGCCAGCAGGACCCTTCCTTCTTCAAGAGACAGGAAGCTCACGGTATTCCTCATACCTTTCATGAGCTGCAGCGCCAAAATCCCGGTTTACACCTTTTTATGCTCTGCATTCTTCCCGGGGCATGGAGGCATTGTACTGGTAATTCTTTATTTACTTGCGATAGTTACAGGAATTCTCATAGCAGTTGTTTCCAGACGTTTCACTGGCAGGTCTGCGGCAACTCCTTTCATAATGGAAATGCCTAATTACAGATTGCCTAAAATGATGAACGTGGCACATCTGCTTTACGACAGGCTCAAGGACTTTCTCAAGAACGCATTCACGCTCATTCTGGTTGCAACAATTATAATCTGGTTCCTGCGTTCATACGATTTCCACCTGAATTTCATAGCATTGTCCGGCAGCACCCTTTCTCTTGGAGCCAGCGGTACGGAACGCAGCATACTGGCATATCTGGCAGGATGGATTGCGCCTCTGTTCGAACCTATAGGGTTGGGTGACTGGAGGATAGTGGTTGCACTTATAAGCGGCTTCCTTGCAAAGGAAAGCGTGGTGTCTTCGATGGAAGTACTTGGAGCAACGGCTTTTCTCACACAACTGACAGCCATTCCATTACTTGTTTTCTGCCTGCTTTATACACCTTGCATAGCGTCCATAACCGCTGTCAAGCGCGAATTCGGCTGGCTCTGGGCGCTTGGTATGGTGCTCTTCCAGTGCTGTCTTGCCTGGTTTGTTGCATATCTGTCATTTCTTTTGGCGTTGGCACTAGGATTTTAGTTTCCATTTCATTCTTATTTTCTTAACTTTGCAAGAGGCATGTTTGCTTTTTATAGGAATTGCTATGAAATCATTCAACACAACCGGTACTTGTCATCCTGATAGACATTATATGGTGGACATCACCGAGCGCTTGGAAATCATAAGGAAAATGATAGACAAGGGTGATTATTTCTGCATAAACCGAGGCAGGCAATATGGAAAGACCACTACGTTGGCAAATCTTAAAGCTTATCTTGAGAATGCAGGTTATTGTGTGTTTTCAATCAGTTTTGAGGGTGTAGACGATTCCTATTTCAATACACAGTCAACGTTGGGCGCAATGTTCGTGCGTTTACTATGTTTATGTGTTCAAAAGAAGAAAACAAAGAATATAGATGCATATTGTGCAGATGAGATAATATCTTTTTCCCGGGCACATATTGATGAATGCACACTATTTGATGCAAAAGAATTGATAGTTCAAGTCAGCGGCAGGAATTCTGCACCTATTGTGCTATTAATTGATGAAGTTGATCAGGCAAGCGGTTATGATTCTTTTTTGAAATTGCTTGGTATTTTCAGAGATATGTACTTGAACAGAGGAGAAGATTCCGCCGTTCAATCCATAATTCTTGCTGGTGTACATGATATTAAGAATCTCAAATTGAAATTACGTCCTGATAATCAGCACCAGTACAATTCGCCTTGGAATATTTCCGCACCGTTCAATGTTGACATGAGTCTTCCTTCAGACGGCATAGCCAATATGCTATTGGAATACAAGACGGACAGGAACCTTGCCTTCAATGAAAAGGCTGTTGCCCGGATGATTCGCAGCTATACCGCCGGATATCCTTTCCTTGTGAGCCGTTTGTGCCAGATAATTGATACGGAACAGATTACATGGGACAAAGATGGCGTGTTGAAGGCTGTGAATATTATACTGATGGAGCGTAACACTCTGTTTGACAATATGGTTAAGAAATTAGACGACTATCCTGAATTGAGACAGATGCTCAAAGGCATCCTGTTTTCGGGAAATGCATATTCATTCAATCCAGACGAGAAATGCATTCAGATAGCAGCGATGTTCAACTATATTGAAAACAGGGACGGGAATGTTGCCGTAGCTTGCAGACTCATGGAAACACGTCTTTACAATCTGTTCATAAGCTCAGAAGAAAACTCTCTGTTCTACAAACAAGGCCAAATAGAAAAGAGTCAGTTCATTAAAGACGGCACAATTGACATGTCTTATTTGATGGAACGTTTTGCAGTTCATATGAATCAGACTTACAAGATGGATAAAGACAACGAGTTCATTGAAAATGATGCACGTAAGTTGTTTCTTACATATCTGCGTCCTGTGATCAACGGAATTGGCAGTTATCATATAGAGGAACAAACGCGCAATCATGAACGCATGGACGTTGTGATTGATTATCTGGGTAAACAGTATGTAATAGAACTTAAAATATGGAGAGGCAATGCTTATAACAACAGGGGCGAAGATCAATTATGCCGTTATCTTGATTATTTCAATATTGATACAGGATATCTGCTCTCGTTTTGTTTCAATAGGAAAAAACGATTTGGATTGTTGCCACCTGTGGAACTGAACGGCCGCACTTTGATAGAAGCAATAGTTTGAACATCCTTTGTCATTTATAACAGTACTAACAAAAATCACATAATTGTCAAACCACTTAATTACAACTTTCCCAACGTGTGAGACTATACGATAGCCTGCCTGAGGCATTCCCGGAGCTGTGCAGACAACCGCAATTAACGTACTCATAAACGTAATAAGCTGAAATTTAATAGGTTGCACAGGCATTGCAGATTTGTCGTAGATGTAATTTTAGAATCAGTTGCCATAAGAAAAACAATCTTTAAAGATTTTTATTTATCTTTGTGAAAATTCTTAAAGATTGTTATGGTTACGATTGATTACCTCTACCTGATTTCAAACAGAAAAGTAAATCAGATTTCTCTTGCCTATAAACGACCGTTATTTTATCAGATTAACTGGGACAACCGTCTTATCGGAATAAAAGGGCCAAAGGGTGTAGGAAAAAGCACTTTGATA
>JAZRWT010000220.1:0-19520 GCA_045599845.1 Candidatus Egerieisoma sp.
CCGTTGAATTCGGCAGGCCTGGTATAGATCGGTGCTGAGAGAAGGCCGTCCTGGTAGCAGTCGCTCAATGCGCTTGTTTCATCTGTCATTGCTCCGGGAATGAGTCTTACAATAGCATCGGTAATTATTGCAGCGGGGAGCTCTCCGCCGCTCAGAACATAGTCACCTATTGTTATCTCCTTTGTTATCAGATGCTCCCTGATCCTGTGGTCTATTCCTTTATAATGGCCGCAGAGAATTATCATGTTCCGGCAGCAGGACAGCTCGTTCGCCATCTTCTGAGAAAATTGCTCTCCATCGGGAGTCATGTAAATTATATGGTCGTACTCCCTCTCGCTTTTCAGTTTTTGAATCAGATTGAAAACAGGTTCTATCATCATGACCATTCCTGCATCGCCTCCATAACTGTAATCATCAATCTGACGGTAATTGCCTTTGCCCCATTCACGAAGGTCGTGTATGTGAATTTCAACAATCCCTTTGTCTTTTGCACGCTGGACTATGGAGTAATTCAACGGACTTTCCAAAAGAGCTGGAACTTCAGTAATTATATCAATTCGCATAATATGCTTAAGTTTTTTTAGTTCAGGCAAAGATATGGATAAATTTTATTACATTTGCAGATTACGAGTCTTGTATAGGAAAGACTGATTATTATTAATTCCAATTATTTGAATTATGGAAAACATTACCACCGCTTTAAGTGAGAACGCTCCAAGCATTGAAAACGGGGCCTCTGCACAACAAATGCTAGATTACTCCAATCTTAGTCTCAAGGAGATAGTGGAGAAATTTGAGAAAATGCTCGAAACAGGAGATCAGCAGGAGCTTTACAAATATGCCGATATCCTCAAGGCTTCTTTCTATAAAGTTCTTCGCAGAGAGAAAATTGCAGCTGGAGTCTTTGACGTTGACAACCCTATTGATTTCGCTTCTCTTGAAGAACCGGAGGAGGCAGGCGCTGAGGAAGGTCAGGTTGAGGATGAAACTCCGCAGGCGCAGCCGGGCGAGTCTGTCCAGGAAATTGAGGGTGAACGCAATCCTTTCATTGACATTGAAATAGGATTCAAGAGAATGTATGCAAAATACAAGGAGATAAGGGCACGTTTCATTGAGAAGGAGCAGAAGGACAAGGAGGAGAACCTTGCAATAAAGCAGGAAGTGGTAAATCAGATAAATCTGTTGTTGGAGAAAGCTGAGGATTTGAATCTCACAGTTCCTGCATTCAAGGAATTGCAGGCAAGGTGGAAGAGTGTGGGTCAGGTTCCAATCCAGAAAAGCAAGGAACTCTGGGAGTCATATTCAAGGGCCGTTGAGAAATTCTACGATTATATTAAAATCAACAATGAGTTCAGGGATCTTGACTTCAAGAAGAATCTTGAGAGCAAGCAGGGACTTTGCAGCAAGGCCAAGGAACTTCTGGAGTACCCGAGCGTTGTGAATGCCTTCAGGGAATTGCAGAAGCTCCATGAAGAATGGAAGGAGATAGGACCTGTGGCAAAAGAATACAGGGAGTCAATCTGGGAGGAGTTCAAGGAGATTACCGCTCAGATTAACAAGAAGCATCAGATGTTCTTCGAGAATCTCAAGAATGAGCAGAAAGACAATCTCGTGGCCAAGACAGCTCTTTGTGAGCAGGCTGAGCAGATAGCTTCCAATAATCCGGACAATTCAAACGATTGGAATTCCCTTACAAAGGGCATAGAGGAGCTTCAGGTGAAATGGAAAGGCATAGGCTTTGCCTCAAAGAAGGACAATCAGAAGATTTACGACCGTTTCCGTGCAGCCTGTGACAAGTTCTTTGAAGCCAAAAGAGTCTATTATTCCAATTTCAAGGATGTGATGAGCCAGAATCTCCAGAAGAAGGAGAACCTATGCGAGCAGGCGGAGGCCATATCCAATTCCGAGGACTGGAAAGATGCAACTGACAAACTCATAGCATTGCAGAATGAATGGAAGGAAGTTGGTCCTGTACCAAGAAAGTATTCAGACGCAGTATGGAAACGTTTCCGTGCCGCTTGTGATTTGTTCTTTGAAAAGAAGGCGCAGCATTTCGGAAAGGCTCAGAGCAAGTTCGAAGACAATCTTGCCGCAAAACAGGCATTGATAGACCAGGTGACAAACTTTGTGCCTAGCGGCAACTACGAGGAGGACCTTGCCTCAATGCGCGGTTTCCTTGATAAATGGAACGCAATAGGTTTTGTTCCTTTCAAGGTAAAGGACAAGATTGCCAAGGCTTGGAATGCAGCTCTGGACGTTCACTTTGCACAATTGAGAAACAGCGAGAGTGAAATCAAACTTACAAAATTCCGCAAGAAAATTTCAGATTTGAAGAATAACGGCGGTTCCAACCGCACTATAAGAAGTGAAAGGGAAAAATTGATTCAGAAATTCCACAAATTGGAGCAGGAGGTTGCCACCCTTGAGAACAACAAGGGATTCTTTGCCAAATCAAAGAATGCACAGAGCATTATTGCTGAGATTGACAGCAAGATAGCAGGCACGCGCGAGGAAATCAAGAATCTGGAGGAGAAAATAAAACTTATAGAAAATCAATATGAATAAAAACACCATACTAGGCTTCGTATGCATTGGCGTTATACTTCTCGGTTTCAGCTGGTATAATACCAAGGTTTTCAAGGAGCAGGAAAGGGCGCAATTCGTGGCTGATTCAATAGCTGCTGCCGAATTTGTAAAGGAGAAGAAGTATCAGGATTCGCTGGCGGCAAATGATACAAGCCGTTTTAATGTTCAAGCGGATTCAATTTCCGCCCTGGCTTTCTCAGGTATTTCGGATTCTCTTGGAGGAGCGCCTGTTTACATAGACTCACTCCTTGAGAGTGCAAGCAATGGTCAGGCAAGCAAATACGTTCTTGAAAACAGCAAACTCAGAATTGAATTCTCTTCAAAAGGTGCACAGCCAAGCTCCGTACTCTTGAAGGATTACGTAACATACGACAGCCTTCCGTTGAATCTGATTCAAGAGGATTGCAGCAAATTCACGTTTGATTTCTTCAGCGGCCAGCAGCTTTCATCATCAAATTTCAATTTCATAGCGCAGCAGAGTTCAGACAGCAGTCTGGTCTTCACACTTCCTTTCAGCAATGGCGCACATCTTGATTTTGCTTATACTTTGCCAGAGGACAGTTATCTTATGAACCTTGAACTCAGGATGAGCGGGCTTACAGAGGCAAGGCAGTCATACTTGAATTTCAGCTGGGATCTGGTCATGCCTAGGTTCGAGAAAGGTTACGATAACGAAAAGAACTATTCAACAGTTGTTTACAAGTATCCGGGTGAAGAGGGCGTTGAATCTCTTGGTTTGAGAAAGGCCAGTGCGGAAGAGGTGATAAATACTAAACTTGAATGGGTGGCGTTCCAGCAACAGTTCTTCAGCGCAATACTGATGAATACAGACAGTTTCGATGGCGGTGGCAAGCTTGCGTTGAAATTCCATTCCGAAGATGAGTACATGGCACAACATAAGCTCATGGACTGCCATGCCGAACTTTCAGTAAGCGCAGAGAAGACTGCACGCGAGCAGATAATCCCTCTGAATTTCTATTTCGGGCCTAATCTTTACAAGGAGCTCAAGAGCTACAATGCAGGATTCGAGAAGATTGTACCGCTTGGTGGATGGCTCATTGGCTGGATAAACAGAGTGGTCATAATCAACTGCTTCGATTTCCTGAGCCGTTTCATTTCCAATTACGGAATAATCATTCTTGTCCTCACAATTCTTATCAAACTTGTCATATCTCCTCTCACTTTCAAATCCTACATGTCTTCTGCAAAGATGAAGGTGCTCAAACCGGAGGTGGAGAAGATTAATGCCAAATACCCAAAGAAAGAGGACGCAATGAAGAAACAGCAGGAAACAATGGCACTGTACCAGAGTTGTGGCGTGAATATGCTTGGCGGATGTTTGCCAATGCTCCTGCAGTTCCCTATTCTGTTTGCAATGTTCCGTTTCTTCCCGGCTTCATTCGAGTTGAGAGGTCACAGATTCCTTTGGGCTGCGGACTTGAGCGGATATGATTCCATCCTTGATCTGCCTTTCAGAATTCCTTTGTATGGAGACCATATAAGTCTTTTTGCACTGCTGATGGCAATATCACTGTACTTCTATTCCAGAATGAATATGGATCAGATGCCTTCAAACGGGCAGATGGCCGGAATGAAAACCATGCAGTTATATTTCATGCCATTGTTCATGCTTGTCCTCTGTAACAATTTCTCCAGCGGCTTGTCTTATTATTACATGCTTTCCAACTTCATAACTATTTTCCAGACATGGGTAATCCGCAAGTACTTTGTTGATGAAAAGAAGATTTACGCTCAGCTGAAAAGCAGGGCTGCAAGCGCAAAATCCAAACCAAAATCAAAGTGGCAGCAGAGATTGGAGGAAATGCAGAAGAGGCAGGCTCAGATGCAGAGGGAAAATGAAGAAAGAAGAAGAAATTTGAGGAAATAAATTCGTTGTTTATGAAATACGCTTTGGTTACTGGCGCTTCCAGAGGTTTGGGAAAGGCCATTGCAATTAAGCTTGCAGGAAAAGGCATACCGGTGATAATTAACTATCAGAGCAGTGAAAACGCAGCTTTGGAAGTGAAATCCATAATTGAGTCAAACGGTGGCAGCGCTGAACTCATGAAGTTCAATGTTGGTGATATGCAGCAGGTTGATTCCTGCCTTGATGCCTGGAATGCTGCGCATCCTGATGATTACATAGCTTATCTGGTGAACAATGCCGGTATTCGCAGAGACAATATGATGTTCATGATGCCTTCTGAAGACTGGCATAGTGTGATTAATACAAGCCTGAATGGCTTCTATTATGTAACAAGAAAAATTCTGCCGAAAATGCTTATGCGCAAACACGGTGGCAGCATAGTGAACATGGCCTCCCTCTCAGGTTTGAAAGGCCTTCCTGGACAGACCAATTACAGTGCTGCAAAAGCTGCAATAATAGGTTCAACAAAAGCTCTGGCTCAGGAAGTTGCAGCAAGAGGGGTAACAGTGAATGCCATTGCTCCAGGTTTTATAGAAACAGACATGACCAAAGAACTTCCTGTTGATGAGCTGAAGTCAACAATTCCTATGAAACGCTTCGGAAAGCCTGAGGAGGTGGCTGAACTTGCAGCTTTCCTTCTGTCAGATGCAGCTTCCTACATAACAGGAGAGGTAATATCAATAAATGGTGGTTTATATACATGACAATGCGCCCTATGAGAAAGTTTTTTTATGTAATACTCTGCCTGCTGGTATCATTCTGCCTTTCAAACGCACAGACAAGCGCCGGCAAAGGTAAGATAAATGGTCATGAGTATGTAGATCTTGGACTGAGTGTGAAATGGGCTACTTGCAATATCGGGGCTAATGCTCCTAAGGAGTATGGACGATACTTTGCATGGGGTGAAACTTCGTTCAAAAAATCTTATTCGTGGAAAAACTATTCTTTATGTACGGACAAAAAAGGAAGCAGCTTTAAAAAATACAATCAGAATCAGCAAGGTTCGAAAGATGGTATTACAAGACTGGATTATTCAGACGATGTAGCAAGAAAAACTTGGGGAGGCTCCTGGAGAATACCAACAAGCAAGGAACAGGATGAGTTGCTTCAAAAATGTGTCTGGACATGGGTTTCAAAAGGAAGTACCAAAGGTTATCTTGTCAAGAGCAAGATAAACGGCAACTCAATATTCCTGCCGGCTGCCGGATATAAGAAAAACAGAAAAAGAAAAGGTTCAGGACGCAACGGTTATTATTGGTCTGCATCTCTTAACGCCACACGTTCATACGCCGCAGATTATCTTGGCTTTATTGACAAGGCAAAATCAGTAAATATGTTCGGGCGATATGTTGGCTTCCCAATAAGGCCTGTGTCTGATTGATTGCATCTAATAATTCTCAGGCTGTGTCTTGAGGTATTCATTGAACAGGTCAAGACAAGCTTCCCGGTCAATTTCCGTGAGATAGTTGCCCAGTTTGTCACGCCCATTGAAAATGTCGTTGAGTTTATTGTCACGGAAGCCTATTTTCTCATTGTCTGCAATGGTGCATCCGTAATATATTCTGCTTATATTTGACCACATGCATGCGCAAAGGCACATGTGGCAAGGTTCTCCCGTTGTATAAAGTTCGCATCCTGAAAGATCAAAGGTGTCAAGGTTGTAGCAGGCTTTCCTGATAGCGTCAATCTCTCCGTGGCATGTAGGGTCATTGTTCTTGAGAACCCTGTTATGACCTTTGCCAATAATCTCACCATCTTTAACAATGACAGAGCCGAACGGACCGCCGTGACGTTTGTTTATACCATCAAGAGCTTCTTCGATTGCTTTCTGCATGTATTTGTTTTCTGCTGCTTTCATTTTTTCAACATTTTTTCATTCATTGATAACAAAGTTAGAAAAGATTTTTCATAGGACAAACCGCTTGTCTGCGGCAGGCACTTCAATCGGCAACGGATGGTATGATGATTACAAAGTCTTTTATTGCAAATTTTGGCTGAATGCAAACTCGTGTTTCAAAAATGAAAAGGGGGCTGACTGAAAAAGTCGGCCCCCCCACTTTGTCTTGCTTGGCTGATAACGGTTATTTAACCGTTGCCATGTGTTTGATGAGCTCGAGAACTTTGTTTGAATAACCTATCTCGTTGTCATACCATGAAACTACCTTGACGAATGTGTCTGAAATTGCTATACCTGCCTTTGCATCAAATACAGATGTCCTTTTCTCACCAAGGAAGTCTGAAGAAACAACAGCATCTTCAGTATAACCGAGTATGCCTTTCATTTCGTTTTCAGATGCTCTCTTCATTTCTGCACAAATCTCAGCGTATGTTGCAGGTTTTGCAAGGTTGACTGTGAGGTCAACAACTGAAACGTCAAGAGTAGGGACTCTCATTGACATACCTGTAAGTTTGCCAAGAAGTGAAGGAATTACCTTGCCCACAGCCTTTGCTGCACCTGTTGATGAAGGAATGATGTTGCCAGAAGCTGCACGACCGCCTCTCCAGTCTTTCTTGGAAGGACCGTCAACGGTTTTCTGTGTTGCTGTTGTTGAGTGAATTGTGGTCATGAGTCCTTCAGTAATGCCCCATTTGTCATGGAGAACCTTTGCAAGAGGAGCAAGGCAGTTTGTTGTGCATGATGCGTTGGAAACGATAGGCTGTCCGGCATATTCTTTCTCATTAACGCCGCATACGAACATTGGAGTGTCATCTTTTGAAGGAGCTGACATTACAACTCTCTTTGCACCGGCTTTCAAGTGAGCTTCTGCTTTTTCCTTGGTGAGGAAAAGGCCTGTGGACTCAACAACGTATTCTGCACCTACTGCGGTCCAATTTATGTTTGCTGGATCTGTTTCAGCCGTTACCCTTATTTCTTTACCATTCACTACAAGGAACCCCGGTTTGTAATCAACAGTGCCGTTGAAATGTCCATGCATCGTATCATACTTGAGCATATATGCCATATAATCCACATCAAGAAGATCATTGATTCCAACAATCTCAATGCCCTCCATTTCCTGGGCTGCTCTGAAAACGCATCTGCCTATTCGGCCAAATCCGTTGATACCTACTTTAATCATACTCGTTAATTTAAATTTATAAGTCTGGTTTATCTAAAAAATCTAAAATACATGCAAAATTACTGAAAATATTTTTTTATTGAGTATCTTTGAAGACTATTTTTTGGTAAAAATTGTATGATTGTATGGAATTTTTAGTAACTAACGACGATGGCATAAGATCAGCCGGAATTCAATTTGCAGTTGACCTGCTTTTGAATTATGGCAATGTATTTGTTGTTGCCCCGTCTGAAGTTCAGAGCGGAAAGTCCGCATCGCTTTCATTGGGACAGATTCTTAGAGTGAAGGAATGTTTTGAAAGTGTAAAAGGTGAAAACAAAGCGTTTTGGGTGGCTATCAACGGAACACCGGCAGACTGTGTGAAGATGGGAATGCAACTGTTCTTTCAGGACCACAGACCTGATTTCTGCTTCAGCGGCATAAATCAAGGTTCGAATGCTTCAATAGCCGCAGTGTATTCCGGTACTTTGGGAGCGGCTGCAGAGGCTACAATTTATGCCATTCCAACCATTGCTTTTTCCATAGACACCCACAGTGACTCACCGGATTTTTCACAAGTTGAAAAATTTTATGATACTATTTTGCGCGCCTTTTTCAAAAATCCTCCGAAGAAAGGCTTTTACTTGAACGTGAACTTTCCAAACCTGCCTGCGGAACAAATAAAGGGAATAAAGTTTGCACGCATGGGCCGCGGTCGCTGGATAAAGGAATTTGATGTGCAGAAGGACCCTTTCGGCAAAACCATTTACTGGATGGTGGGGAAGTTCCAGGACTTCGAGGAACTCGAAGCAGGAGGGCAGGCCAGGAAGGAGGATGTATTCTACTCTTATACCCTTGATGACCAGGCTCTGAATGCAGACAACAAGCTTGTGGAACAGGGGTATATTGCCATATCAGTGCACAAGGTTGACAACAGCAACGCAGCTGAGGCGGAACGTCTGAGTGAATTGTGGAACTTATAATTGAAGGAGAGAAATGAAATACTACCTCATAGCAGGAGAAGCAAGCGGTGATTTGCATGGATCGAATCTGTTGAAGGGGCTTGTTGAACAGGACCCTGCAGGAGAGTATCGTTGCTGGGGCGGGGATTTGATGCAGAATGCCGGTGCAACTCTTGTGAAACATTACAGGGACACGGCTATCATGGGATTCTGGGAAGTGCTGAAGAAGATCTTCAAGATATTAGGTAACTTCAGGCTTTGCAAGGAAGACATTCTGGAATGGAAGCCTGATGTGCTTGTACTCATAGACTATCCCGGATTCAATCTTAGAATGGCCAGGTTCGCTAAGAAGCATGGTATTCCTGTCTTTTATTACATTGCTCCAAAAGTTTGGGCATGGAAGGAGAAGCGCGTCCTGAAGATAAAACAATACGTTGACCGTTTGTTCATAATATTCCCATTTGAGATAGATTATTTCAGGAAATGGGGCCTTGACCCTATATATAACGGCAATCCTTTGCTGGACAGCCTGATGGACAATGAAAAGCTGAAGATAAGCAAGGAAGATTTCTGCAAGGCACATGAACTTGACATAAACAGAACAAGAGTGGCATTGCTTGCCGGCAGTCGCAGGAACGAGGTTCAGACAACACTGGGACGCGAACTTGCTGTAGCTGCAAAACATCCTGAAATTGACTTCCTTATTGCCGGTGTGAAGCATTTGGACATTGATGTTTACATGCAAATCATCAATAGTTTTCCAGGAACATTGGACAATGTGCATCTTCTGATAGACCAGACTTATCCGATACTCAAGCATTCCAGTGCCGCCATCATCAACTCAGGCACTGCATCCTTGGAAGCGGCATTGATAGGCGTGCCACAGGTGGTGTGTTATGCAGGAAGTGAAATAAGCTATATGATAGCAAAGAGATTGGTTAAACTCAAATATATTTCTCTTGCAAATCTCATCCTTGACAAGGGAATCTTCAAGGAACTCATCCAGCACGATGCAAGTCCGCAGAATCTGGATGCCGAACTTTCAGAACTGCTCTTCAACAAGGAGTATACACGCAGGATGCTTGAAGACTATCAAAAGGTCCGTCAGGCACTTGGAGGCAAAGGGACAAGTGCCAAGGTTGCCGGTGCCATGATAAGGGAATTGAAGAATATGACCATGAAAAAAATATAAACATTTAGTATAATAACATTTGATATGAAACTTAAAGCTTACAAATACCAGGGCGCTGGTAACGATTTTGTTATAGTAGATAACCGTGATGGAAAGTTGTCTCTTACAACTGAACAGATTAACTGGCTGTGTGACAGAAGGTTCGGTATTGGCGGTGATGGTCTTATGATACTTGGCCCATCTGAAAAATACGATTTTTCAATGAGATATTTCAACTCTGACGGTCCGGAGGGTACAATGTGTGGAAACGGCGGAAGATGTCTTGTTGCTTTTGCAGCTCACCTTGGCGTTAAAAAATTCGAGTTCGAGGCAATTGACGGCTATCACATTGCAACAGTGGAGGATTTCACTCCTCACAGATGCATAGTAAGGCTCAGAATGGTTGATCTCAAGGAGTGCCGCAGATTCAGTGAGCAGTCATTCTTCCTCAATACAGGTTCACCTCATTATGTTGAGTTCGTGAAAGATCTGGCAAACTACCCTGTTGATGAAAAGGGCAAGTACTGGAGATATTATCCTGAGTTTGTGGGCGGGACAAACGTTAATTTCGTGGAGCCTTGCCTGAATAAGATCAAGGTAAGGACTTACGAACGCGGAGTAGAGGCAGAAACATGGGCTTGCGGAACAGGTGTAACCGCCAGCTCCATATGCACATGGTTGCAGACACGCTCACATTATGCATCATGCGTGAAGAAGAATGATGATATAACTCATGTAAAGTACGATATTGAAGCCTTGGGCGATAAACTGGCAGTTGAGTTTGATTTCAACGAGCGTGACAACAGCTTTACCAATATATTCCTCACCGGTCCTGCAACATTCGTGTTCAGTACGGAAATAGACATGCAGAAATAATGGAATCCATAAAGGACAGGCTTTTGACAGTCAAGGGCAGAATACCTGCAGGAACTGAGCTTGTTGCTGTTTCAAAGTTCCATCCGGTTGAAGAGTTGATGGAGGCATACGGCGCGGGGCAGAGACTTTTCGGTGAAAACCGCCCTCAGGAGATGGCGGCAAAGGCTGCTCTCATGCCAGAAGATGTCCAATGGCATTTCATAGGGCATCTGCAGAGCAACAAGATAAAACTGGTGGTTCCATACTCAACTCTGATTCACAGTGTTGACAGCGAGAAACTTTTTTGCCAGATAAGGGAATATTGCCTGAAGAATGCCTGCAGAACCAGGATCCTGTTACAGATGCATATAGCCAGCGAAGATACGAAGCAAGGCTTTTCTGAAGACGAACTTATGGCTTTTCTTCATAATCTGATTGAATGGGAGAAGGAGAATGAACTGCGTCCAGTGGAGATATGCGGACTTATGGGAATGGCCTCCTTCGTTGACAATGCTTCTGTTGTTGAAAGTGAGTTCTCCCATATCGAGCGGGTATTCAATGAGATAGGCTTGAAATGGGGAGAGAGTTTACCTGCTTTCAAAGAGCTTTCAATAGGTATGAGCGGAGATTTTGACATTGCTCTCAGGCATGGAGCCACTCTTGTGCGAGTGGGTACGGCAATATTTGGCGAGAGGGATTACAGCAAGGCATTTAAAATTTGGTGAAAACAAGCTTGAATTCTTGATAATATGAAAGTTAAGAGGAAAATCGGCAGCGGTTTCGTTATTATTGCAGCTATATTGCTGTTATCAAGTCTCATTGCCATATATGAGTTCATGACCATGAGGAACAATATAGCAAAAATGGTGGTTATCAACGTTTCTTCAATAAACATATCGGACTCGTTGCAGGATATTTGTGATGAGTATGCCGTTGGCTTGCTGGAGAGCATCAATGATGAGTTCAAACCATCAATACCAGACGTTTCTCAAGACACAAGATTCCTGGATTTGCTCAGATGCCTGCAGGGCATAGCCGACAATCCGCGGGAACTTGAGGTTGCAGATACAGTTAAAGCTGCTTTCGTGGCACATTTCCACCTGATGTCCCAGGCTCCTCACGTATGGCTGGGACACTATGAAGAAAGGCGCGAATGGTTTTTCAAATCATATTATCCTTCGTATCTGACACTTTCAAAATATATAAGAAAGCTATCAGACACCAGCCAGAGTCTTCTGCGCGAAAATTCAGTGAATTTGAGCGAGAGTTTTTACAGAAGCATAATGCCTTGCATTGTTGCGGTGTGCTCCGGAATCGTGCTTATCTTCCTTTTCAACTATTTCATAAACTATTATGTTCTTACGCCACTGATAAAGATAGGACGCGGAATATCATTGTATCTGAATGCCGGCAAGAGATATGACGTGAAACTTGAAAATGAGGACGAATTGGCTGAATTGAACGACAGTGTGGCGGAACTTATAGATTCGAACAGACAATTGCAGAAACAATAGCGTATGAATCTTACCGTAGTCTCAAAAAATATAGGTCTTGCACTCGTGTTCGATGCGGCATTCATGCTGCTGGGAGCATTGGTGTCACTTATATACGGAGCGGACAGCGCACTATCTCCATTGTTCTTGAGTGGAATAATAACAATGGTCACCGGCCTGTTCCCGGTAATATTCGTGCGGGGAGCTTACAAGCATGTGAAAATCAAGGAGGGATTTGCCATAATTGTTTTCGCATGGTTGCTTTCCTGCCTGTTCGGTATGCTGCCTTATGTGCTTTGGGGAGGGGAGTTTTCACTTATCAATGCCTGGTATGAGAGCGTTTCCGGGTTCACAACTACCGGTGCAACAATACTTTCCGATATAGAAGCACTTCCACACGGACTGTTGTTCTGGAGATCTTCAACGCATTTCATAGGCGGTATTGGTGTAGTTGTGTTCATGTTGCTCATCATGCCTAACTTGAGCACATTCCGTCTGCGTCTGAGCAAGATAGAAATAAACACGCTGAGCAGGGAAAACTATTCGTACAAAGCCAGGCAGACTGTTATGATAATAGCCGGGGTTTACGTGGTTCTGGCTCTGGTTGCTATGCTCGCCCTCATGCTGGCGGGAATGGACTGGTTCGATGCCATAAACCATGCTTTCTCAACTGTTGCAACAGGAGGATTCAGCACCCGCAATGAGTCAATCCTCTCTTTCCATTCTGATGCCATAAACATTGTGCTGATGGTGTTCATGTTCCTGGGAAGCGTTCACTTCGGCCTTTTGTATGCAACTGTGGTTCATTGGACTCCAAAACTCTTCAAAAGTCCCGTGACTAAATTCTATGTGCGTACAGTTCTTGTGGCTTCATTGATAATCATTGTTGGAATAAAGCTTTCCGGTGATGCACGGTCATGGTGGGATGCCATTATGCAAGGTCTGTTCCAATGTGTTTCCATAATTACTACCACTGGTTTCGCTACCGCGGACACCTCAGTCTGGCCTCCTTTCATTATACTCATTCTCATGTATCTGGGTATTCAATGCGCATGTTCAGGTTCCACATCGGGCGGAATCAAGTCAGACCGCATATTCATTTTCTTGAAATCCATACGAGCACAATTGGTAAGGACTGCGCATCCGAATGCAGTGGTGCATGTGCGTAACGGAGGCCATATTGTGGACCCTGAGCTTGTTTCTTCCATAAACCTGTTCATAGTACTTTACATGTCCATCATTTTTATTGTGGCCGTCATATTCACGGCCATGGGACTTGATTTCATGGATGCTTTCAGCGCATCGGTATCAAACATGGGAAACATAGGGCCGGGATTCGGCAATGTTGGCTCAATGGCGAATTATTCTCAATTTCCTGTTTTTGCGAAATTCCTCAGTACTCTGCAGATGCTTATGGGACGTCTTGAGATATATTCATTCATAATGATTTTTACAATTCACAAGTGGAAATAGGAGAGAGAGCAGATGAGTCTGAAGGGAAGTCTTGTGTCGCTGATGACTGGAAGTCTTGGATTTGAAGCCACCGTTTGCCAGAAAAACCTTTTCGAGCAGCTTGCAGAATTCACAGTGGGCAGTTCTGAGGAATGCCATGTCATGCTTGTAAGCGGATATGCCGGAACAGGCAAGACCTCCGCAATAGCCTCATATATCAGGAGCCTTCAGCATTATGGTATCAAATTCAAACTTTGCGCACCTACAGGACGGAGTGCCAAGGTACTGGCATACTATTCAGACTGCAAGGCCTGTACCATTCACAAGATGATATACAGGCAAAAGTCCATGAATGATGCATTCGGCAGATTTATCCTTGATTTCAACAAGGACAGGAACACAGTGTACATTGTTGACGAATGTTCTCTCATTGCTGTATCCCAGGTCACTGAGCAGGCTAATGTTTTCGGTAGCGGGGACCTTCTTGACGATCTTGTTGAATATGTGAATTTCGAAGCCGGCAACAAACTTATTCTTATTGGTGATCCTGCCCAGCTGCCGCCTGTGGGATTTGACCGTAGTCCTGCTCTGGACTTTGATTTTCTCAGGAGCAGATACAGCAATGTTGCTCAAGTCCAGCTTTCCACGGTTGTCAGACAGCAGAATGAAAGCGGAATTCTTTCAAATGCAACAATGCTCAGAAACCTGATTGAGAACGGCGGTATGGGAGACATTGAATTCAATGATGCCTTTGAAGATGTACAGCGTATTGGCGGTTCCCAGCTTATAGAAACTCTTTCTGAATCTATTGATACTTACGGTCTGGACAATGTTGTTGTCCTTTGCCGTTCTAACAACAGGGCTAACAGGTACAATGCCGGAATAAGACAGAGCGTGCTTTTCAAGGAGGAGCAGCTGGTGAAAGGTGACAAACTCATGGTTGTCAAGAATTGTTATCAGTTCCTTGAGGACATGCCGGAACTTGACTTCATAGCCAACGGTGATGTGGCGGAACTTGTATCGGTTTCCGGGTATGAGGAGCGTTATGGGTTGCATTTTGCACAGGCTTTGCTGGAATTCCCGGATTATGACAATGCAAGTGTAAAAGCAAAGATAATCCTTGACACGTTGACATCCACCTCACCTGCATTACAGACGGAGGAACAGAAACAGCTCTTCGAGGGCGTATATGCCGATTATCAGATGGATATTGGAAATAACAAGAGGAAAATACTCAAGGCCGTGCGTGAGGACAAGTATTACAATGCCTTGCAGATTAAATATGCCACGGCCATCACCTGCCACAAATCACAGGGAGGACAGTGGAAATGTGTTTTCATAGACAATTCCTTGTGGAAGGACACAGTTTCATTGGATGATATGAAATGGCTTTATACCGCAGTCACACGTGCTATGGAAAAAGTGTATTTCGTGAATTTTAAAGACGAATACTTCGTTTAATAGGATTTCTGCTTAGTAAAATGTAACTTTATGGTTTGAATGCACAGAGCATTGATAATGCTGTAACAGGTTTGAAATATAATTGGATTTATGAAAAAGATATCAGTGATTTTTTCGATTTCGCTATTGATGATGTTAACTTCTTTATTGCTTGATGCTGCAAGTCCGCTCGAACAGAATGGCAAAATCATGCTCAGTCTGGAGCAGCGTCTGGGCAATCTGCAGCCAAGCATCCTGAACGGTGCTAAGATAACAAGCGGCCAGTGGGTGGGCAACGGCTTTAATTTCAGCGTGAGATTTTGTGACAACTCGGTCCGCAAAATGTCATACAATACGGTCAGAGGTATTTCCAATGCAGG
Source organism: Candidatus Egerieisoma sp. (assembly GCA_045599845.1). GTDB lineage: Bacteria > Bacteroidota > Bacteroidia > Bacteroidales > UBA932 > Egerieousia. The sequence continues at coordinate 15,326 of JAZRWT010000220.1, forward strand.
CATCAGTGAGCCTGAACTTGTGAGGAGCGGAGCCAAGGATGCACTTGTTGCCAGATTCCGGGCCTTGATACAAAGTTATGAACAGAAATACAACAGCCAGGTACAGCGCTTCGTGGCATCACCGGACCTTACAAAAGTGGCTTTCGTGCTGGGAAACAACATGTATGTTTACGATGACAGCCAGTCAGCCATAAGAGCTGTTACCAACAATGCAACGGACGTTAAGAAGCACGGTTTCGCCTCCTGGGTTTATTACGAGGAAATACTGGGCAGACCATCTGATTACGTGGCTTTCTGGTGGAGTCCGGACAGCAGAAATCTGGCCTGGTATTATTTCGATGAAACCGATGTGCCTATGTTCCCTATCGTAGATTATGACGGCCTGTATGGTAATATCAAGCGTACGCGCTATCCAAAGGCCGGAACAGCCAATCCTAAAGTGAGCATATACCTTGCAGACGTTTCAAACATAAGCGTTCAGGCACCCCTGAAATCTGTCATGGCAGATTTCAAGTGCGATGACGACCAGTATTTCGGCATTCCTTTCTGGAATTCAGACGGATCACGTTTCATAGTTCCGTGGATGCCAAGGGAGCAGAATGAACTCTATCTGTTCACCATAAATCCTCAGACCGGAGCAAAGCAGAGCATTTACCATGAGCAGCAGCGTACATGGATAGACTGGATGGAGGACATGCAGTTCACCAAAGATGGTTTTTATGTCATAAGGGACATGGACGGCTGGCAGAATATCTATTATCAGTCATTCGATGGCAAAACTTTCAGAAAAGTTACAACGGGGCGGAACTGGGGCACGCAGTTCATAAAAGTTGACGAGAAGGGCGGATACATTTATTACACTGCCAGAAAAGAAACTTCGCTCAGATATGATTTCTACAAAGTGTCTCTCAAGGATCTTGAAATGCACCGAGACGGCTCCTTCAAAACAGGGGAGATCACCAGACTCACCAGAGGACCATACAACTGGACCGATATAAAGCTCAGTCCTGACAACAAGTACTTCAGCGCTATAAGAAGCAATTGCAACACACCTCATCAACTGGTGGTTTCCACTTGCGATGGCAAGGCCGGCGAGAAGATAGTATGGGATTGCAAAGGCTATCTTTACGACACATATCTTCTTCCGGAACAGGAGATACTTACAATAAACGTTGATGGTTACACCATTCCGGCAAGAGTCATCTGGCCTGTGAATATGGATGTGAACAAGAAATATCCTGTAATCATTGACATGTACGGCGGACCTGATGCCGGCACTGTGTTCGACCAGTTCAATGCCACTCCAAAGAACGCAAGCTGGGCTTCATGCCTATGGTGGGCTTACGATGGATTCATACGCATCTGCATTGACCACAGGGCAAGCGGACACTGTGGAAAGGAGGGACTGAACCATCTGCACAGAAATCTTCTTGACATTGAATTCAAGGACTATGTGAAATGGGTGGAAAAACTGTACGAATATCCTTTCGTGGACAGGGACAAGATAGGCATTACCGGTTTTTCATACGGCGGCTCCATGACAAGCATAGCCGTTACCCAATACAGCCAGTATTTCAAATATGGCATAGCCGGTGGCGGTGTGTATGATTACAGATTATATGATACACATTATACAGAAAGATATATGGATCATCCTGAAGACAACGTTGCCGGTTATGAACGTACGGAGGCTGCCAGACGCTTTGCCAACTACAAGGGCGATTCAAGCAATTATTTGAAAATAACTCATGGCACAAGTGATGACAACGTGCATATCCAGAATACCATGCATTTTATCAAGGCGCTTCAGGAGGCAGGCAAGCAGTTTGACCTCATGATTTATCCTGGAGAATATCACGGGTACAGGGGTGCCGCAGGCGTACACAGCAGAAAGGCCGACGTGATTTTCTGGTACAGGCATCTCAAAGGCCAGGAAGCCCCGCAGGAACTGCTCAACAGTATAAGGTAAATTGTTTTGATAATAAATTAAACAGAATTCGGTATATGGAAAAATATTTGGAAAATGCCCGGCAGTGGCTGGGAGAAGGATTTGATGAGCAGACAAGACTTGAGGTAAAGTCAATGCTCGATGATGGCAGCAACAATGGCAGGAAGGCGTTGGAAGATGCCTTTTACAGAAATCTTGAGTTCGGAACAGGCGGATTGCGTGGAATCATGGGTGCCGGAACCAACAGAATGAACAGATATACTGTTGGAATGGCAACTCAGGGAATATGCAATTATCTGCATATATGTGCAGACAGGGGAGATTTCAAAAGAAGTTCCAATACTGAGCTGAAAGTGGCAATATCATGCGATTCCAGGAACAACAGCCGCGAATTCGCAAAGGTCACTGCCGCCATATTTGCAGCAAATGGAATTGAAGTACTTCTTTTCGAGGATATGCGCCCTACTCCTGAACTGAGTTATGCCATCCGCTGGGGCAGATGCAATGCCGGCGTAATGGTAACAGCATCACATAATCCAAAGGAGTATAACGGCTATAAGATGTATTGGGAGGACGGTGCGCAGATCATATCTCCTCATGACAATAACATAATAGCAAAGGTGGTTGAGATTGAGAATCCATCGCAGGTGAAATGGGGTGATTATAAGAAGGCAGTGGAAAGCGGCAGCATCAAGTTGGTTTCCAGTGAGATAGACAACGATTATCTTAAGGATTTGAAGACTCTGCACCTAAGCCCTATGGCAGTTGCAGCGCATAAGGACATATGTTTTGTTTATACTCCTTTGCACGGAACCGGCATAACACAGGTTCCTGCAGCTTTGAAGGACATGGGATTCGAGAATGTTCATCTGGTTGAGGCGCAGTGCGTGGCAGATGGTAATTTCCCTTCTGTGAAATCCCCTAATCCTGAAGAACATTCCGCTCTTGAAATGGCTGTGTCTCTTGCGGACAAGGTGAATGCAGACGTAGTCCTTGCTACCGATCCTGATGCAGACAGGGTTGGTGTTGCCGTTAGAAATGAAAAGAATGAAATGGTCCTTCTGAACGGAAACCAGACCGCTTCCATTCTTACCTGCTATATGCTGAGCCGCTGGAAAGAACTGGGCAAGGATTTGAAGAACGGATATATTATCAAGACAATTGTTACTACCGAACTTCTGTCTGCCATTGCAAGAAAATTCGGCGTGAAGTGCTATGATGTACTTACCGGCTTCAAATATATTGCAGCAATCGTTGAGCAGAACAATGTGGAGGCACAGAACGGAGCAGTCAAGCAGACTTTCATCTGTGGAGGCGAAGAGAGCTACGGCTTCAATGCAGGTGAGTTCGTACGAGACAAGGATTCTGTAATAACTTGTTCACTTGTGGCTGAATGTGCTGCATGGTGCGCAGATAATGGCATGACATTGTATGGCTTTCTCCAGAAAATTTACGCAGAATTCGGTTTGTACATGGAATCATTGCTTTCAGTTACAAAGCCAGGCAAGTCCGGTGTTGAAGAGATAGCCGGAATAATGCTTGAATTGAGAAACAATCCTCCTGCACATATAGCCGGGAAACCTGTTGTAAAGGTCATGGACTATTATGATACAAAGTCAACAGGACTCCCGAAATCCAATGTTCTGAGATTCTTTGCAGAAGACGGAAGCGTTGTTACAGTTCGTCCTTCCGGTACCGAGCCTAAAATAAAGTTCTATTTCGGAGCAACAGGGGACAATGCTCCTGAATGTATTGCCGCTCTGAGGGAGCAATTCAGTAAATATTGATTCTTTATGAAATTCAACAGAGTTCTTTTATCAGTTGCAGTTTGTATAATGGCTGTATCAAGTGTTTATGCTTCGGGTCTGAGGAACAGGGAAAAGGAATTCGAATTCCGGAATCCGCAGGAATATGCCCAACATATGGATAAACTCATGTCTTCCATGACAACCAGAGAGAAGTTCGCCCAACTTATGATTGTGGTTGTGAAGGTTGAGGATGTGAAACCATCGGCAGTGAGAAAACTCAATCAACTTGTTTCAAAAGAGAGGGTGGGTGGAATTATTCTTGATGATGATCCTGCCGCTCCTTCGCTTGCAAGATTGAATGACCTGCAAAGGAGAGTGGCTCTTCCGAACAGCAGGAATTCCGGTCTGCCTTTGCTCATTACTACAGATGGTGAATGGGGGCTTTCAATGAGATATCCTGAATATCCTTTCTATCCGCGCCAGATGCAGCTTGGAGCTC
>JAZRWT010000221.1:0-7918 GCA_045599845.1 Candidatus Egerieisoma sp.
TCTGAGGGCAGGAGAAGTTCAGCTCCACCATATCCGCTCCAGCCACTTCAGCTCTTTTTGCCAGGTCAACCCATTCATATACCCTTTGTCCCATGATGGTGGCAACAATCACTTTGCCAGGATAATTGTCCTTGAGCCTGCGAAGTATTGAGAAATTTTCCTCTGCACTCTTTTCACTGAGCTGTTCCATGTTCCTGAAGCCTACAAACTGTGTGTTCCCCTTGCTTACAGCATCGAACCTTGGCGATACTTCCTTGATTTCAGAGTATGTTATTGTCTTGTATACAACACCGGCCCAGCCCATGTCAAAAGCGCGGGAAATCATTTCATAGTTCGTGCATACTGCCGATGAGGCAAGGAAGAACGGATTTTCACAATGCACTCCACAGAAATCGATTGAAAGGTCCGGCAAGTGTTGCGGTAAAGGCTTAGTATCCGTCTTTGAAAGTCTTGCCAGTTCTTTTATGCGTATGTGCCTGTCCGGATTAATGCAGGCTGTTTCGCAAGGTGCATTGCATTCCAGACAATCATTGCCAAGCCAGTTGAAAGCGTTCGATTCGTTGCTGAATTTTATGGCCCTTATTGCTCTGGCTGGGTGGAACCCTTTCGGGCATGCGCTGTTGCATGGTGATTCAACGCACAACAGACAGTTGTCAACTTCATTGTGAATATTCATCATAACTCAAGTTTTACAAAATTTCTTAAAGTTACTAAATTTCTTTCATTTATGTGGAAAAATTCTGCGGGTTGTAATCCCTGGTATTAAAATTCAGTATAAACTGGTTTTGCCAAGTCCAAGGAAATATTGCGTATGGGTAGGATTTATGCTCGGTAAAACTTAATTTTGTATATTCAACCAATAAAAATCGAAACCATGGTCAAGCATATAATCCTTTGGACATTGAAAAGCGAGCTTTCCGAGCAGGAAAAAGAACAGGTCAAGAAAGAAATCAAGGAGGGTCTTGAAGGACTTCAAGGCAAAGTTCCCGGACTTATAGACATAAAGGTGAATGCAGGCGGAAGGCTTGCAAGTTCAAATGTGGATTTGATGCTGGATTGCACTTTGGAGAACGAGGAAGCATTGAAAGGCTATGCCGTTCATCCTGCACATCTTGCAGTTGCCAATAACAAAGTACGCCCTTACACTTCTGCAAGGGCGTGTCTTGATTTTGAAATAGAATAAGGATTATTCCCACTCTATTGTTGCCTGTGGTTTTGATGAAATGTCATAGACAACACGGTTCACACCTTCAACGTTGGCTATGATGTCATGCTGAACCTGATCAAGAAGTTCCCAAGGAAGATGTACTATCTGTGCAGTGACAGCATCCTTGCTGTTGATTGCCCTCAGAGTTATTACATTTTCGTATGTCCTGTGTCCATCGGTTACTCCTGTAGTTTTTACAGGAACAAATATGGCTGCTGCCTGCCATATCCTGTCATACCAGCCTGCATCACGCAAGGCTTTGATCCATATTGCGTCCGCTTCCTGAAGAATATGTATTTTCTCAGGAGTGAGTTCTCCAAGGCATCTTACGCCAAGACCAGGACCTGGGAAAGGATGACGCCCGAGAAGTTTGCCGTCTATCCCAAGTTCTGCGCCAACTTCGCGAACTTCATATTTGTAAAGGTATTTCAAAGGTTCAACCAGGCCAAGGTGCATTTCTTCAGGAAGGCCGCCAACATTGTGATGGCTCTTTATTGTTCCCTTTGCTGAATGTGATTCAGCTATATCAGGCCATATTGTGCCCTGTGCGAGCCATTTTGCATCCTTTACCTGCATTGCTTCTTCATTGAAGACATCTATGAATGTCTTGCCAATGGCTTTCCTCTTCAATTCTGGGTCTGTGATTCCCTTGCATGCTGCAAAGAAACGGTCTGCTGCGCGGACGCCTTTTACGTTCAGGCCCATACCTTTATATTGTTCAAGCACATCCTCGAATTCGTTCTTCCTCAACAAGCCGTGGTCCACGAAAATGCACTGGAGCTTGCTTCCTATGGCCTTGTTGACCAGAACAGCTGTTACTGTGGAATCAACGCCTCCTGAAAGCCCCAGGATTACAACGTCTGAGCCTACCTGCTCCTTTATTGCCGCAACTTGCTCGGCAACGAATGATTTTGGATTGAGTTTGGAATTGTCGTACATATTGTGTAAAATGTTATTTGTTTGTCTGCGTGCAAAATTAGTTAAAATTCTCACCGCTTCTCACTTTTGTTACAAGTTCTTTCAGAATATTCCAACCCTCTTCACGGCGGGCGAACCCATCGAGAGAGAATATGCATATTCCATCTGAACCGCCTTTCAGTGCATAGTTTGCGCAATTGTAAAGTGTGTCAATGCCCATTCTTGGTCCAAGGCTCATACCGGAACGGAGGACAGCAGGATTGTTGTTGGCTTTGAGCCCTTCTACGCCCTCACGGGTAGCGGTTTCAATCCATTCATCAGGGAAAGCGTATGAACGGTTGTAAATCATTGGCATTATGATGTCAACGTTTCTGAAATTCACCCAATCCTGGCGTACAAGCTTCTTGGATTCCTCAGGTGAGGCAAATACAGCTGCAGACGATATCTTTCCGCAGGCCTTGATTTCAGCGGCAACTTCGCTTGCCATGTTTGCAAGGGAACTCCATCTGAATTCCATCCACTCTTCATTCGCTGTAGGATCTTCCAGTTCAAGCGGGTCAATACCTGTCTGTTCCTTGAATTTGTTCCTGCAGACATCGCAGTAGCAGAAGTCCCAGGTAGGATAAACCTTGTCCTGAACAACACCTCTGCTTTTGTGAAGGCCATAAGGAAGGATGGCATCAGGATATCTTATGAAATCCATGTGTACTCCTGCCACCCCGTCAATTTCCGCTATTTCCCTGGCTCTTGCCTTCAGGTATTCGGTAACACCATCGTGGTTAGGGCAGAGGAAGCGGTAATGCTCCCTGTTGTACAATTTGATATCGGCTGTGCTTTCGCCAAGTCCGTTTATAGCGTACCAGTCCTTATGCAGGTATCGCAGCAGCATTTCTCCGCGGTTGGCTGTCCACATCCATGCATGAAGTTCTATGCCGTATTTCTTTGCAAAGACAGCGGCACGGGTCATTATGTCTATTGCAGCGCTGTCACGGAATATTTCAGGATTGTGAATCCAGCTGGTGTCTTCTCCTGCGGAAGCCATCTGCTCTGCCGTGGTAAGACCTGATGCAAGGGCTTCACTCTTGATAAGTAATGAACTATCGCCAAGGTATGAAGGAATGCCGGAATGGCATTCAAGGAAGATGGCGTCAATGCCGCAGTCTGAGGCATGCTGGAAATATGACTCCAGCAAAGAATCTGATGATGCTGCTCCGATGCCTGCCCAGGCGTGTACTTTGATTGGTTCAGGTTTGTTTCCTGTGCATGCTGCTGCAATGATGATTGCCGCTAATGCAATGATGCTGAGAATTTTTTTCATATTGATTTTATGTGAATGTGTTTACTTATACCACGATATGACACTGCGCAGGCCGGCGAACCAAACGGTATCGCCTTCTCTGAACACGAAGTCTGCGGAAGGGTTGGTGAACAAATCACCGCCACGTATGATGCTGATGACCATACATCCTTCGCTTCTCATAGGGAGATCACTCAATTTCTTGCCGCTCATATACGATAGATTGCCCAGAGTATGATTCTCAACTGCGAATTCCTCGTTTGGAGTTTCATTGTTCTGCTGTTCGTTCTGCTCACTCATAAGCTCGATGAAGTTGCTCAACTGCCAGCTTGAGCCTACTGCAAGGACAAAGTCTCCGGGATAAAGCGATTCATTGGCTGAAGGAATCACTATTGACCTGGAGCCTCTTTGTATCTTGATGATGTTCACCCCCGTAATCTTGAAGAAGTCCATATCTGCCAGGCTCATACCTGTATATGCAAAGTCCGAATGTATCTGTATGCCTTGGATATGTACGTCATAGTGGGCTAGTTTGTCCTGTATCATACTTTGCACAGGCTTTGCTTTCTTTGCCATTTCCTCCTTTTCATTGAGGTTGGCCAGAAATCTTTTCTCTATTCTTGTGAGATCCCTGGCGCTTCTTCTTGCTACAAGGGAAATGATGACAATCGCACCAATCACTACAAGAATGTTCCAGCCCGCCATTTCAAAACGCCACATTATAAGTGAAATGACAAAATAGGCTGCAAAGAATATACGCAGGAAAATGAGGGCGAACACAGGAATTGTATTTTTCTTGTTCTGTATTATGAGCGTTGCACCCAGGTTCCTGATATCTTCTCCGTTTATTGCCATACCAACTACAAAAGGAGAGATTATCAACAAAGCTGCCGCCACTTCAATCAAATGCTGTACGTGTATGTTCAAGCCGCTCAGGATAACTTCCGAAACCATTGGGAATAATTCTGTGATTGCAATGGAAAAGGCCGTAAGGATTACAAAATACAGACCGACTCTTATGAAGTAACTGCGGAGAACCTTGCGCCACAGGCTTTTTTCCTGTTCATTTGCAATTACGTTCTCTTTCTGGTTCAAGCGTTCGAGCCATTTTGAAGGAAGCTTCCTGTTGAGGAAAGCAAGAACCGGATCAGCCGCCTTTATCATATATGGTGTTGTGAAGGTGGTAATGACTGAAACGGAAATTATTACAGGGTAAATATGCTCACTGAGCACACTCAGACTGCATCCAAGACCGGCTATGATGAATGAGAACTCTCCCAATTGAGGAAGGCTGAATCCAATGTGCACCGCCGAGTCAAGGTCCTTGCCTGAAATGAGTGCGCCCCCGGTTGAGAAAATAAGGATGCCAATCATTGCAACAATGGTAATGGCAAGTATTATTGGCCAGTACTGGATTATTACCATAGGATTCACCATCATGCCAACTGATACAAAGAATATTGCGCCGAAAAGATTCTTTATATTGGTTATGGTATGGGAAATCTGCTCTCCCTCGAATGTGGATGAAAGAATGGAGCCCATTATGAAAGCTCCAAGAGCCGATGAGAACCCGGACTTGTTGGCAAGCAGTACCATAAGGAAGCAAAGCCCCACGCCAACAATGAGCAGTATTTCATCGGAAAGGTATTTCCTTGTCCTTTTGAGCATGGATGGCAGAATATAAATCCCAATGAGAAAGCATAGTATGAGAAAAAACAATAATTTGCCGAATGAGTATAGCATATCTACTCCGGAAAATTTGTGGGTCAATGCCATTGTGGAGAACATCACCATCATCAGGACAGCAATCAGGTCTTCCACTACAAGAAGCCCGAAAACGGTTGAGGCGTAGGGTTTGTTCTTTATGCCAAGGTCATCGTAAGCTTTTATGATTATGGTTGTGGAGCTCATTGACATCATGCCGCCAAGAAATATGGATTCCAGTTCTGTCCATCCGAGAACTGAACCCAGCATGAAGCCTGTGAGCAGCATGCCTATGCAGATGATGCCTGCAGTGAGGAAGGCAGGCTTGCCTACGCTGAGCAACTTCTTGAAACTGAACACAAGGCCAAGACCGAAAAGCAGGAATATGATACCTAACTCAGACCATTCATGCACAGATTCCGGTGAAAACTGTGGTATGAGGCCAAGATTGGGGCCCACAATGAATCCGGCCACTATGTAGCCAAGAATGAGAGGTTGCTTCAGAGCTTTGAAAATAATCGTGAAAATGCCTGCCGCTATGAGTATTGTGGCAAGCTGCATGACAAGGTTAAGTTCTGCTGACATATTCCCTGGTTTTATTTACAAAGATAACCTAAATATCCTTTATATTTTTGCCTATTGATAACTTTTGCTATATTTGCACCTGTTTAAAGAACGTTAACAATAACAAATAAAAATTAAGATTATGGCTTATAAAATTTCAAACGATTGCGCTGCTTGCGGAACTTGCAAGAACGAGTGTCCAGTAGGTGCAATTTCTGAGGGCGATATCTACAAGATTGATCCTGCAATGTGCACAGAGTGCGGTACATGCGCAAACGCATGCCCAATGGGTGCTATTTCTCTCGAGTAGTTTTTTCACACGCAGAGATAAAAGAAAACGGGTTCCAAATGGAATCCGTTCTTTTTTTGTATATTTGTGAATTATAATGCATCAAAATGCCCACAAAGGCTGTGATGTTTAGGTAATAAATTGATTATTAACTTGTTATAGATTTTTTTATATGGCATCTTTTATGGGCTTGCTGTCAAAGTTGTTTGGCACCAAAGCGGAACGTGACATCAAACAGATTCAACCTATCCTGAACAAAGTGATTGAAGAGTACGCCAGAGTTGACAGGCTTTCGAACAATGACTTGAGGGCTGAAACGCTTAGAATGAAGGAAATAATAGCTTCCCGAATCGCAAAGAAGGAATCAGAGAAGAAAGAGTACAGACATAAACTCGAGGACCTGACCATATCAGCGGACCTGAAGGAAGAATATGCCACCAAGGTTGACAAGCTTACTAAGGAGATAGACCAGCAGATAGAGGAAGTTCTTGCTGAGGTTCTTCCAACAGCCTTCGCTGTTATGAAATCAACTGCGCGCAGGTTCAAGGAGAACGAAACCATAGAAGTTGATGCAAGCGAATTCGACAGAAAACTGGCCATTAATCACGATTTTGTTGAAATAATCGCTGACAAGGCTGTTTGGCATAACCATTGGACGGCCGGTGGAAACAATATTGTGTGGGACATGGTACATTATGATGTCCAGCTTATTGGCGGTATAGTACTGCATCAGGGAAAAATTGCTGAGATGGCAACAGGTGAAGGAAAAACCCTTGTAGCAACACTGCCTGTTTTCCTCAATGCTCTGGCTGGCAAGGGCGTTCATGTAGTTACCGTAAACGACTATCTTTCCAAACGTGACTCAGAGTGGATGGGACCCCTTTACATGTTCAACGGACTTAGCGTTGACTGTATAGACAAATACGATCCTAACCGCGAGCAGGAAAAGAGAAAGGCTGCGTACAGGGCGGATATCACCTTCGGTACCAATAATGAGTTCGGTTTTGACTACTTGAGAGACAATATGACAACCGAAATCAATGAACTCGTTCAGAAGAAGCATCATTATGCAATTGTGGATGAGGTTGACTCGGTGCTCATTGACGATGCCCGTACACCTCTCATCATATCAGGTGCCGTTCAAAAATCCGATGACCAGCAGCAGTTCGTTGACTTCAAACCATACGTTGAGAGACTTTATATGAAGCAGAGAGGGGAGGTTGGCGTCATTCTCAACGAGGCAAAGAAACTTATTGCCGATGGAAAGAAAGATGAAGGCGGTGTGAAACTGCTCAGGGCATACAAGGGGCTGCCGAAATACACACCATTGATAAAATACCTCTCGGAACCAGGTATCAAGCAGCTGCTTCTCGATACGGAAGGTCTGTACATGCGTGAGAACAACAAGTACATGCATATAATCACAGACGATCTGCTCTTTGTTATTGAAGAGAAGAACAAAAGCGTGGAGTTTACAGACAAGGGAAATGATTTCATAGCATCACTTGTGAATGATGAGAAATTCTTCATACTGCCGGATGTGGGCGCCGAAGTTGCTGAGATAGAAAAGCAGGATTTGGAACCTGAGGTCAAGCGTGTGAAGAAAGACGAACTTATTGCTGATTACGCTTTGAAATCAGAGAGAGTCCATACTATGACACAGCTGCTCAAGGCATATACCATGTTCGAGAAGGATGTGGAGTATGTGATTGACAACAACGAGATAAAGATTGTAGATGAACAGACCGGCCGTATCCTCAGCGGACGCCGCTATTCAGACGGCTTGCATCAGGCAATCGAGGCAAAGGAAGGCGTGAAAGTTGAGGCTGCAACCCAGACTCACGCAACAATAACCCTGCAGAATTATTTCAGGATGTACCATAAGCTTGCCGGCATGACAGGAAGTCGGAGGCCAAGCGGTCTTAGGAAGACAACTGTG
>JAZRWT010000222.1:0-2779 GCA_045599845.1 Candidatus Egerieisoma sp.
AAGCGGAAATCGGCAGGCCAAGCATTGTGCAGATGTATATCCAGAGTACGGAACCAAGAAGTGCTGCCAGAATCACGTAAACGTCTATTTTTACAGGAGCAACAATGCCGCTGCCCATTGTGGCGGCAACTGTCATATCAAAGATGAACAATGCACTGAAAGTGAACATTGCTGCCCAGAGCACAGCCTGAATCGGAGTCAGTGCTTTTGTTGCAACAACCGTGGCAATGCAGTTTGCCGCGTCATTCATTCCGTTTGTGAAATTGAACAGAAGTGCAATGACAACGGTTATCAATACTATTGTTACCATTGTCAACCCATTTTAACAACTATGCTCCTTATTGAACCGCTCAGATGCTTTGCTGCGTCAGAGGTATCCTCCAGAGCCTGAAGAATATTTTTCTTTCTTACTAGTTCAATAGGGTCCGTTTCGCTTTCAAACAGAGCTGACATATACCTTTCGTATATGTCATCGCATATATGTTCGTTTTCTTTGATTTCATCGCACTTTTCATCGAACCATTTCGGTTTTTCGCGCATTTTGTCAAGATTCTTTGAGATTTCAACAAGAATCTGAGCATCGGCTGCTATGTATTGCGCAATGAGTGTAAGATTGCTGCTAGTGCTCTTCGGTTGGTAGATTGAGAACTTCTTTGCAGTATCCCTTATCATATCCATTACGTTATCCATTTCTTCGGCCAGTAAATGAACATCGTCCCTGTCAAAAGGAGTTACAAAGGCATCGAGAAGTTCGTCTATTATCTTGTCTGTAATGGAGTCACCGGTTACTTCGCATTCCTTTATTCTTCTGCTGAGTATTCTTCTTTCTTCCTGATCTTCTGTCTTGGTCATTTCTACAAGGAAATTCGATGCCCGTAGAATGTTCTCTGCAGATTGCAGGTAAAGCGGGAAGAATTTGAGTTCCTTGGTTATAAAAATTTGAAGGATTTTGTCTATGAACATATATTTTGTTTTATTCTAAATTTATTGTTGTTTAAGGAATTCCCTGAGCAATGATGTGAACGGAATTTCCTTGTCGGAAACAGGGTTGAAATATTTTATGAACTTAAGCAACCTGTGAGCTTCGGAATATTCGGCGCAATTTCTTGGTACACTTTCGAGAATAGGTTGAGCGTGGTTCCTCAATACAGCAAACTCAATGAGATATGCCGAATTGAACATTATGTCGGCTCTTTCCTGATACGGGTATATCCATTTTTCTTCACTGTCCCTTACGCTCGGCCACTGGCTTATGGTTTGAAGTGCAGTGAATGAACCGTTGCTGTAGTCCCTTATTATTCTTCTCAAAAGTCTGTTGTCTGACGTTGGAATCCAGTTGTGGTTGTCAAGGTTTATGCTAGATAAGGTTGAAATGAAGATTCTGAACAGAGAGTTGCTGTCAACGGATGGAATGAGTTCAGGATTCAGTGCATGTATTCCTTCAATAAGCAGAACGGTGTTTTTCTTCTGCCTGAGTTTCTTTCCTTTATATTCGCGTTTCCCGGTAACGAAATTGAATTCCGGCACATTGACTTCTTCTCCTCTGAGGTAGCTCAGAACGTCCTTTTCAAGCATTTTGTGATCTACTGTTTCAAAGTTGTCAAAGTCATATTTTCCGTTCGGAAGAAGCGGAGTCTTTTCCCTGTCAACGAAATAATCGTCTGTGCAAATGCTCAAAGGCCTGAGTCCGCAGGCTTTGAGTTGAACGCTTATCCTCTTGCAGAAAGTTGTTTTACCACTGCTGCTCGGGCCGGTGATAAGCACTATCTTCAGAGGCTTGTCTGAATTGTGCCTCCTTTCAATTTCTTCGGCTATCTGTACAATCTTCTTTTCCTGAAGTGCCTCGGCAACTTGAATGAGTTCGCTGGCGTACCCGTTCTGAACCGCAATGTTCACGTCTCCAACCGTTGCCAGACCCATTATGGAGTTCCATCTGAGATTCTCCCTGAACACCTCGAAGGTCTTTGGCTGGTCTGTGAATGGAGCAAGCTTTTCAGGGTCATTCTTGTCAGGTACTCTGAGAAGAAGACCATTATGATATGGAACCAGGTCCCAGACTTTAAGATAGCCTGCAGATGGAACCAGCCTGCCGTAGAAATACTCAGGTGTTTCACCAAGTGTATAATAATCTGTATAAATCTCCCCGCTGGTGTGAAGCAGTTTCACCTTATCGTCCGAACCGCTTTCCTTGAATATTTTAACTGCTTCTTCTACAGGTACCTCCAGCCTTTTGAAAGGCAGGTCCTCCCCAACTATACCATGCATTCTTTCCGCTATTGCAGCAACATCTTCAGCCTTGACCTGGCTCTTGTCGCCTTTCTTCAAATAACAGAAATATGAGTTGGAAATCGGATGTTCTATATAAATCTTTCCTTCAGGGAAAACATCCTTCACAGCCTTGCACATAAGAAATGCCAGCGAGCGGTTATAAACCCTCATACCGCTTCTCTCCCTTGCATCCAGGAATTCAACTGTCTTACTGCGATAGGCCCTGAACTTCAGTCCTTGCGAAACATTGTTCACTTTAGCGGAAACTATCTGATAGGGCCTTGGGAAATCAAAGCTGTCCAGCATCTCAAGCAGGCTGGTTCCTTCTTCGAAATCCTTTGTTGTGCCTGTATTTGTGCAGTATATCCTTATCATTACCAAAGATTATTTATTGTGCTTCTTGCTTGCACGCCTTCTTATCTTCTTTCTTTTCTTTATTGAATGGTTTACCATGAACAATGCCTGTACAAGGGCAAACACAGCAAGTGCAATTACTATATATGTAAAAGAA